>JAQUPB010000149.1 GCA_029004185.1 Bacteroidales bacterium
CAATTTAAGGAATATAAAAAAGTGAAAAACATTAAAATTCTTTTCATTTTTCAATAAGTTTTTGTATTTGAACTTTTAATAATTCATTTTCTTTTTGTAAGTCAAGTATTTTATTATTCATTTGTAGCAAATAGAGATAAAGTTCTTCTGTTTTTTGCAAGTGTTGTATTTGTGTTTTTCCTAAGTCAATTCCGCCTTCTTTTTCAATATCTTTTGCAGAAGGCATATCGGGTAAATGATTGTTTTTAGAAATATAATTTTCTAATTCTTTTAATGGTAATAATTTAAAGTTGTTATCAAATACAAAGTCAGGCCAAGGACTTGTTTGTGTTACTCTAAATTCTCTTGCTCCAACTTTTCCCTCAACAGCTAATTTAAAACTACCTGTATTACCTGTTCCAATTCCAACACTACCATCATTTACTGCTAAGTATGTACTGTGATTTGTAGTAAAAGTTCCATTGTTCGCATTTTTGCCTCCCACAACAACATCTTTTCCGCTGTAATAATTAATAAGTAAACTTCCAGTTCCAAAGTTATCCAACATTGAATTCACAGAATTAAAGCCAATATTGATATACCCATTTGCATTACCAAATCTTCCTGTTCCAATAACATCAAGTTTTTCCTTTGGTGTGAATGTGCCAACCCCAATATTACCAGTTATATTTTCAAGAAATAATATTCCATTTCCTAGTCCTGAATGGCTTCCAGATGGTGTCCAAAAATTAAGACCTCCATTAGTGCTAAGATGTCCTGCTGAGTTATATTCCAATCCCCATTGCGGCTGGCAACCACTTCCCCAATATATTGTTCTTGGTTCTTCGGTTGCTCCATCAGTTAAAAATAGTTGCCCATTTACAATAAGTTTCAGGTTTGAAATATTGCAATCGGAAGCATTTCCTATTACTACTTTTCCACCTCCTGTGAGTGTTAGCACAGGATATGTCAGTGAAGTATTAAAAAAATTCAATTTTTGCGGTCCGTTTGCAATAATATCCCACGTAGAATTCCCGCAACCATTAATTGGACCTGTAAAAACATATTCTAATCTTATTCCTGTTCCGCAGTCAAGATTATCTTTTGAATAAATATGTAATGTTTTCTGTGGATTTATAATTCCTATTCCTATTCTTCCATCATCTCTGAGTCGCATTAAAGGTTTATTAAGTGAATTTACGATATTTAATGAATATGTACCTAAGGTACTGCCACTTCCTTTAATATCTAATTTTGCTTGTGGAGCAATTATTCCAATACCCACATTGCCTGTTGGTGGGAAAATATTAGTTTGACAATATGCACTTAAACCCCAAAAAATAAAAGTTGCACAAATCGTAAATCTAATAGTTAGTGTATTTTTCATAATTCAAGATTTTATAAATTAATTAATAGTCGTTTTTATTTTAGATGAAGAAATCAAATATAAGTGATACTTTATTGAATTGCAAATATTTCGAGAAATATTTTTTGAAAATATGGAAGGTAAATAAAATGTAAAATATGTTCTATTAATAAATTTTTAATACTTTTTTAATACCTCTTTTTTTAGGGTTTGAAATTTTCCACAGTGGATTTTCTGTTGTTATGTTGTTTAACCACAAACTACAAACCACGAACTTATTATAGTCAACTCTTCTTTTAAAAATTACATGCCTCCTGCCAATTTGTCATATTTTTTTTGAAATTACCGGTAATGTCGTAAATTTGCATTTCTAAAATTTGCAGAATGGACATTCAGAGTATAAAACAGCGGTTCGGAATTATCGGCAATTCGCAGTTACTCGACAGGGCAATTGACATAGCACGTCAGGTTGCTTCGACCGACCTTACCGTGCTTATAACTGGCGAAAGCGGTTCGGGAAAAGAAGTTTTTCCGAAAATAATACATCAGTTGAGTTCGCGCAAACATGGTCCGTATATTGCCGTTAATTGCGGCGCCATTCCCGAAGGAACAATCGACTCGGAATTATTCGGTCACGAGAAAGGCTCGTTTACCGGAGCTCACGAAGCACGAAAAGGATATTTTGAAGTAGTAAACGGCGGAATAATTTTTCTTGACGAAATAGCCGACCTTCCTTTGCCAACACAAGTACGCCTTCTGAGAATAATAGAAACCGGCGAATTACTCAAGGTCGGTTCTTCAAAAGTTCAGAAAACAAATGTAAGAGTCATCGCCGCGACAAACGTAAACATGCTCGAAGCCGTTAACAGCGGTAAATTCAGGGAAGACCTGTATTACAGATTAAATACCGTTCCTATTCATATACCGTCACTGCGTGAAAGAAAAGAAGACATACTATTATTATTCCGAAAATTTGCTGCCGATTTTGCCGAGAAATACCGCATGCCGGCAATTGTTCTGGACGAAGAAGCACAAAATTTACTCGTAAACTACCGCTGGCAGGGTAATGTGCGCCAGTTGAAAAACGTGAGCGAACAAATTTCAGTTATCGAAAGTACAAGAAATATTGATGCGCAAATTCTACAAAAATATCTTCCCGAAGAAACCTCAACACTGCCTGTTTTATTTAAAGGTGAAACAGCACACACTTCCGAAAGGGAAATTTTGTACAATATTCTTTTCGATATGCGTAAGGATGTTAATGATTTGAAAAAAGTGGTTTTCGGAATACTGCAAAATCCCGATAAATCAATTAAGGTGAATGAAAATGTTGAATCTTTTATCAATAAAACCACAGAACTCACAACAAAAAGCCAAGCCGGAAAAACAAACTTCAATGAACCCATAGAATTTGTTGAAGAATCTCTTTCGATACAGGAAAAGGAAAAAGATTTGATAATTAAAGCGCTCGAAAAAAACAAAGGCAAAAGAAGAAATGCCGCAAAAGAACTCGGAATTTCGGAACGCACGCTTTACAGGAAAATAAAAGAATATAATATTAAGCTTTAATAAATACTGAATTTTCAACAATTAAACAATTTAGCAATTTAACAATTATACAATAATGGATGCGAGCTGCGAGCCACGAGCTTTGAGCTACGAGTAAAAAAAGAGCAACAATAAACTTCTATTTTTTTTGTTAATAATGAAGGTTAAACTTTATATTTGCGATTCGAAAAAATGAAATTTAAAAACCTCATATTAATTTTTATTTCTGCATTGTTGAGCAGTTGCGGCGTATATTCATTCAAGGGCGCTTCCATTTCAAAAGACATAAAAACAATTTCGATTCAGTATTTTCCGAATTATGCACCGCTTATTCAGCCGACTTTAAGTGCCGCATTTACCGAAGCACTGCAAAGCCGTTTTACTTCGCAGTCGAGATTGGATATTGTTGATAAAAACGGTGACCTTAATATTGAAGGTTCGATAATAGGTTACTCCGTTGCTCCTATTGCAATTCAATCGAACGAAACTGCCGCAATGTCAAGATTAACAATTACTGTTTCCGTAAAATTCACAAACAAAAAAGACTCAAAGCAGGATTTCGAATCAACATTTACAAGATATGCCGACTTTTCAAGTACGGATAATCTTTCAAGCGTTGAAGAAAATTTAATTAAACAAATCAACGACCTCCTTACCGAAGATATTTTTAATAAAGCTTTGGTAAACTGGTAAAAAATCAATTAATAATGAATAAATAATAATTAATAATATAAAACGAAATTAGACAAACCTAAATACTACTGAATACTGACTACTGAATACTTTTTACAAAGACACAACATAATAATAAAAGTAGAATAAAAATTAACAAACAATGACATCATCTCAATTCAATCAATACTTAACCGAAAGTGAAAAACTTAATGAAGCTTCATTAAATGAACTGTCATCATTAATTAATGAATTTCCGTATTGTCAGATTGCAAGAATGCTTTACCTTAAAAATTTATCATTAAATAATAAAGAAGAGTATAATAAAAATATAAAACTCGCTTCAGCATATACAACAAACCGCAAAAAACTTCACCAATACCTGACTTCCGCTTATCAGGATGCTGCCGCAAAAACATCATTTTCCAATGATACAAATGATTTAATTGAGGAATTCAT
Source organism: Bacteroidales bacterium (assembly GCA_029004185.1). Classification (GTDB taxonomy): domain Bacteria; phylum Bacteroidota; class Bacteroidia; order Bacteroidales; family JAHJDW01; genus JAQUPB01. Next base: position 4,025 of record JAQUPB010000149.1, read on the forward strand.
CATTAAAGAGCCGAAAATAAATCCTTTCAAAAAAGCTTCACCGGATAATGAAAATTTTATTGTTGATTTAGCCGAGAACAGTATAGCCGAAGATGATGACATAGCAACCGAAACACTGGCAATAATACATATGCGGCAAGGCAATTATAACAAGGCAATTAAGATTTATGAAAAATTAAGTTTGAAATTCCCGGAAAAAATCATTTACTTTGCTGCCCAAATTAATTCAATAAGAAATTTAATTCAAAATAAATAAAGCAATGGGTACATTTTATGTGATTACTGTTTTGATTATTATTGTTTGCGTATTGTTAATTCTGATTGTTTTGGTTCAGAACTCAAAAGGCGGAGGATTGGCTTCGAACTTTGCGGCTTCTAATCAAATCATGGGTGTTCGCAAAACTGCCGATTTTCTTGAAAAATCAACATGGACTTTGGCAATAGCACTTTTGGCATTATCTCTGTTTTCGGTTTTTATTATTCCGAAAAATACAGGAAAAGTAAGAAGCTCTGAATTAAGGGATGTTGAAAATACTAATAAATCCGTGCCTTATCAGGCACCGCCTCAACAGCAGCAGCAACAACCACAGCAACAACCACAACAGCAGCCTCAACAACCAAAGTAAATCTCTGAAATGTCAGATTGTCATAAAGTTTCTGACATAACTTAGAAATTCAAAATTATTTTTTATAGACTATATTATTTTTAAAACTCTTGATAATTAAAGCTTTTGAACGTAAATTCAAAAGAAACAAATAAAAATTTATTACAAATGGCATAATATTAGCAAACCCCAGAATGTTCTTAAAATAAATTAATGTTTAACCTAAAAAAATAAATTAACTATGGCAATTAATGTAAAACCATTGGCAGACAGAGTACTTATTGAACCTGCCACAGCTGAAGAAAAAACTGCCGGAGGTATCATAATTCCGGATACGGCAAAAGAAAAACCTATGAAAGGAAAAGTAATAGCAGTGGGCAACGGCAAAAAAGATGAACCCATTACCGTTAAAGTCGGCAACAACGTACTTTACGGAAAATATTCCGGAACGGAAATCACAATTGACGGTAAGGAATATCTTATAATGCGTGAATCCGACATTTATGCAGTTATTTAAAAAAATTAATTAACCTAAAATAAAAGATAATAATTATGGCAAAAGAAATTTTATTCAATCTTGATGCACGCGACGCTCTCAAGAGAGGCGCCGATGCATTGGCAAATGCAGTGAAAGTTACACTTGGTCCCAAAGGACGAAATGTCATCATAGATAAAAAATACGGTGCTCCTTCAATTACGAAAGACGGAGTTACTGTTGCAAAAGAAATAGAACTCGATAACCCCATTGAAAACATGGGCGCTCAGATGCTGAAAGAAGTTGCATCAAAAACCGCTGATGTTGCGGGTGATGGTACAACCACAGCAACTGTTTTAGCTCAGTCAATTATTGCTACCGGATTAAAAAATGTTGCTGCAGGCGCAAATCCCATGGATCTGAAACGCGGAATTGAAAAAGCCACCGAAGCCGTTGTTGCAAGCATTAAAGCACAATCCAAAACCGTAGGCGACAGCGATAAAAAAATCGAACAGGTTGCAACCGTTTCTGCAAATAACGATATCACTATCGGAAAACTTATTGCAGAGGCAATGTCGAAAGTTAAAAAAGAAGGTGTCATTACAATTGAAGAAGCAAAAGGAATTGAAACGGAAGTGAAAGTTGTTGAAGGAATGCAGTTCGACAGAGGTTATATTTCTCCTTATTTCATTACCGATGCCGATAAAATGGAAACAGTTCTTGAAAATCCCTATATTTTAATTTATGAAAAGAAAATATCAGGAATGAAAGATTTACTTCCGATATTGGAAAAAACAGTTCAGTCAGGTCGCCCGATGCTTATCATTGCCGAAGATATTGAAGGCGAAGCGCTGGCTACACTCGTTGTTAACAAAATCAGAGGTTCGTTGAAAGTTGCTGCTGTTAAAGCTCCCGGTTTCGGCGACAGAAGAAAAGCAATGCTTGAAGACCTTGCAATACTGACAGGCGGAACAGTTATCTCAGAAGACCAGGGTTACAAACTTGAAAATACCGACATAACTTACCTCGGACAAGCAGAAAAAATAACAATTGATAAAGACAATACCACAATCGTTAACGGCGGCGGTAAAAAAGACGGCATTAAGGCAAGAGTGGGACAAATAAAAGCACAGATTGAAACCACAACTTCCGATTATGATAAGGAAAAACTTCAGGAACGACTTGCAAAACTCGCAGGCGGAGTTGCCGTTATTTACGTTGGCGCTGCTACCGAAGTTGAAATGAAAGAAAAGAAAGCAAGAGTTGACGATGCCTTGCACGCAACAAGAGCTGCTGTTGAAGAAGGAATTATCCCCGGCGGCGGTGTTGCATACATCAGAGCTATGAGCGCCCTTGATAAAGTTAAAGGCGAAAATGAGGATGAAAATACAGGTATTGCAATAATAAGAAGAGCACTGGAAGAACCACTGCGAATAATTGTTGAAAATGCAGGTGTTGAAGGTTCAATAGTTGTTCAGAAAGTGAAAGAAGGTAAAGACGATTTCGGGTTTAATGCAAGAAACGATAAATTTGAAAACTTGTATGAAGCCGGAGTAATAGACCCTGCAAAGGTTGCAAGAATAGCGCTCGAAAATGCAGCTTCAATAGCAGGAATGCTGCTCACAACAGAATGTGTGCTTGCCGACAAAAAAGAAAAGAACCCTCCTATGATGCCACCAATGGGCGGACCGGGAATGGGCGGAATGGACTATTAATAGAATAAATATTTTTAAAAATAAAAAGGTTGACAAAATTTGTCAACCTTTTTTAGTTAATTCAAATTCTAATATTTAATATATTTAAAAGAAACAACTAACTCCGTAGGAGTTTAATATTAGTAACCAAGGGTTTCAACCCGTGGTTAAAATCAAAAACAATAACCGCTGCAAGCATAGAAATTTATTAAATGTTATTTTCTCCGATGCAGCGGAATTATCATAATTTTATTTAAAGAAATATTTATTCGTTACACAAATACAAATTCTTTATGTAATTTTACATTTCAAATCAAGCTATGAAAGTCAAGTTGAAGATAAAAATTTTATTGTTTTTTTTAATTCTTCATTTTTCAAAAAATGTTTTTTCACAAAGCATAAATAAAAACCAGCTTGCCGGTCAGATAAACCCTATTACCACTGCTTTTCCGTTTCTCACAATTGCCCCCGATGCAAGAGCAGGTGCAATGGGCGACGCAGGTGTTTCTTCTTCTCCTGACATAAATTCAAATCATTGGAATCCTTCAAAATTTGCATTTATCGAAAAGGATATTGGCTTTGGAATTTCATATACACCATGGCTTAGAGCTTTGGTTCCTGATATAAATTTAGCTTACATCGGAGGTTATAAAAAACTTGATAAAAGTCAAACAATAAGCGCTTCACTTTTATATTTTTCACTCGGCGATTTGATTTTTACAAATATGTTCGGCAATATAGTAGGTCAAAAGCGACCAAGCGAACTTGCTCTTGATTTTGCATATTCACGAAAACTAGGAATGAATATTTCGGGAGGAGTGGCTTT
>JAQUPB010000150.1 GCA_029004185.1 Bacteroidales bacterium
TCTGGAATCTGTCGGCAGAGCGGGGAGTGAAATATTAAAATTAAAACCTGAGGATTTCATTGAACTGCCTGAAGGAAGCGACTTTTTTCAACTGCCCGGGCGAAAACCTCTTGGTTTCAATCCCAAAACAAATGAATTTGAAATATGCGAAAAAGGTTCGGCTGTTGCTGCATTTGTGGCTCCAGCATATACACAGCTTTATTTTTCCGCTTATGAAAAAAGGGAGAATGCCGTAATTCTTCCTTTATATGCATATACAACAATTGGCTGGCTCGACAATAAATTTTATACAACTGCAATAAGAATTGATGATGACATACGGCAGGATTGCAATCAGTTCAACCAGAAAATTGTAATCCGCAATGCGGGGAAAATGATAAAAGCAAATCCCAAAAATCGTTTGCTTGAACATATAGGGCATTGTGCGACGGTTTATTTTTGTCCTGCTGCGCGGAATTATTTTCTAAAACGATGGGAAATGCCTCTGCCAACATCTCCTGCCTGCAATTCCAATTGTCTTGGATGCATTTCATACCAGCCTGAAGAAAATAAAATTAAGTCTACACAAAATAGAATAGAATTTATTCCAACGGTTGATGAAATTGTTGAAATAGCCGTGCCGCATCTGGAAAACGCACCCGAACCCGTTGTAAGTTTCGGGCAGGGTTGCGAGGGAGAGCCATTACTTGTGTGGAAAGTAATTCGTGATGCAATAAAAGAAATAAGAAAAAAAACCAATAAGGGAATTATTAATCTGAACACAAACGGCAGCAAACCCAATGCTGTTGAAGAATTATTTAAAGTGGGACTGGATAGCATTCGTGTTAGTTTAAACAGTTCGCAAAAAGAATTATACAATAAATATTATTTACCGGTAAATTATTCTTTCGAAGATGTTATTGAATCAATGAAAACCGGAAGGAAATATAAAAAATGGGTTTCGATAAATTATTTTACATTTCCGGGAATAACAGATTCTGCTGATGAATTCGAAGAATTAAAAAAGATTTTAAAATATACTGATGCATCAATGATTCAATGGCGCAACTTTAACATTGATCCCGATTGGTATATAGAAAAGATTGGTATCAGGAAAACCCAGAACATCCTCGGAATAAAAAACCTGATGGATAAAATCAAAAAGGAATTTCCGGATTTAACTTATGGATATTTTAATCCATCTCTTGAAAAAATAAAAAAAAATGGCCACAGATTATTCGCAAACTTAATTTTATTAAAAAGGAGCTCATGAAAACGCTTCGCTTAGTTCACAGATTAAAAATTACTCTTTTTATACTTAGTACATCATATTTCATACATCGTTCAATCGTAAATCTTTATAAAAATCTCGAATTCAGGCTACTTGAATTTTATTATTATTTTTTTAAATCTGTGAATCTGTGGCTCTCTTTATTCTTCAGAACTTCTTATTGTATCTTTGGCAGCATCTAAGCTGTCGCGTTTTTCGTAGCGTGTATGGCAGGTGTATGATTTTGAGATTTTTATTTTTGGTTTTGGGAATTGTCCTTTCACGTAATCGTATTTTTTATCATTAAAAACTTTTTCCATAAAAATTCCATAGATGGGCAGTGCCGTGTGGCACCCTTCGCCGTTTTCGGGGTTTCTGAAATGAATGCATCTGTGTTCGCCGCCAACCCATGAGCCGGAAATTAAATTTTTAGTGACACCTACAAACCATCCATCCGAGTAATTTGTTGAAGTACCTGTTTTTCCGCCGAAATCATTTCGCCAGTCCTTGAATAAATCGTATTCAAACAGCGCCTGCGTGGTTCCGCCGGGTTCGTGCAATCCTCCTCTCAGCATTTCCTGCATCAGAAAAGCAGTTTCCTGAGTGAGAACCCTTTTCTTTTTTTCCTTGTACTCATAAATCACTTTCCCGTTTTTGTCTGTAATTTTTGTAACGAGCACCGGTTCTATGTTGTAGCCATCGTTTATGCAGGGACAAAATCCGTTTACGAGTTCGTAAAGCGAAACATCGCATGAACCGAGGCATACAGAAGGAACATCAGCCAGGGGAGTTTTTATGCCCATTTTATGGGCATACTCAATTACCTTTTTCCATCCTATTTCCTGCATGACCTGAACTGCAACACAATTTATAGATCTGGCAAAAGCATATTTAAGTGTGACTTCACCATTCAAAAATATTCCGTCGGCATTGTGGGGAGTCCATGTTTTCTTCTGACCTTTTTCAACGTAATTAACTGTTACAGGTTTGTCAATCATTTTGTCGCATGGTCCGAATCCGTTTTCCAATGCTGCCGCATAAACAAAAGCTTTAAATGTTGAACCGGGCTGCCGTTTCGATTGCTTTACGTGGTCGTATTTGAAATATTTAAAATTAATATCGCCAACCCATGTTTTGATGTAACTTGTAAAAGGGTCGATTGTAAAAAAACCCGCATGAAGAAATCTTTTGTAATATCGTATTGAATCCATCGGGCTTAGTGTTGTGTCTCTTTCGCCGTTCCAGGTAAAGACTCTCATCCTGCGGGGTTTATTCATATAATAATTTACAGAGTCTTTATTCTTGTCATATTTTGACATAAGGTATTTGTAAGTAGCTGTTTCCCTTGCCACATTCTCAATAAAACCTTTTATTTCATTCCCTCTGCCGTCAATCCACGGATTTTCACCTTCCCAGTGTTTATTGAATTTTTTTTGCAGTTTTTTCATGTGCTCGGCTACCGATTCTTCAGCATATTGCTGTAATTTCGAATCTATGGTTGAATAAATTTTCAAACCATCGGCATACAAATCATAATTATTTTCTTTCAGCCATTCTTTAAGTGAGTTATAAACTGCTTCCCTGAAATATGAAGCGTTTCCATCGTAATTATTTTCAACTTTATAATCAAGTAAAATCGGAAGTGCGGCATATTTATCGTGTTCTTTCTGATTAATTATTTCGTGTTTCAGCATTTGTCCGAGAACTATGTTTCTTCTCTTTAAAGCGTTTTCGGGATTCATAATCGGACTGTAAAATGTCGGGGCTTTTAAAATGCCTACAAGCAAAGCCGATTGTTCGGCATTTAATTTGTCGGGAGTTGTATTGAAAAAAGTTTTTGCCGCCGTTTTTATTCCGTAAGCGTTGCTTCCGAAGTCAACGGTGTTGAAATACATAGTAAGGATTTCTTCTTTGTTGAAATTTGCTTCAATTTTAACTGCCGTTATCCATTCCTTGGTTTTATAAATAATTGTTTTGATAAAAGGGATATATCCGAACAAGCCTCTTGAATAATTTGCTCTTGTTTTGAATAAATTTTTTACCAGCTGTTGTGTAATAGTACTGCCGCCGCGTGCATCACCTTTCATTATTGACCAGAAAACAGAAAACATGGCTTTAAAATCAATTCCCGAATGTTCGTAAAACCTGTTATCTTCTGTTGCGATTAATGTTTTAATCAAAACGGGAGATATTTGTTCGTATTTGACGGGAGTGCGGTTTTCGTTGAAAAATTTCCCGATTAATTTTCCGTCGGCAGAATATAATTCGGAAGCGACATTAAGTTTAGGGTTTTTGAGTTCATGCATCTTCGGCGACCTTCCGAAAAGCCATAGGATGTTGAGGTCAACGCAAGTAAAATATAAAAATAAAAATACAAAAAAGTAAATGGTGTATTTAAGAATTCGCTTTTTTAATGGCAGTTTTGGTCTTTCTTTTTTTAAAAAAGATTTTATTTTTTTTAAAAATTTTATGTAAGTATTTTTTAAAAAATCTTTCACTCTTTGAAAATTTGAAGTGCAAAAATAAGAAATACAAATTGATTTACTAAAAATATTTGAGAACGTTTTAAATTAATTTTGAATGAAATAGCTATTTTTGTATTTTAAATCATTCTGCCTGTTAATAATAAAAATAAATCTGTGAAGAACATTTCTGAAAAATTAAAACTGCGAATATGTTTCCAATGCCTTGTTATTATAATGTTTCTGGCAGGAATAAATTACTCGTACAGTCAGGTTGCCAGGAATTCAATTGATTGCAACAAAACAGAATCTTTAATAAAAAATCTTCAGCAAAATCATATTTCACCACCGCAAATCAACGATGAGTTTGCAGCTAAAGTTTATCGCAAATTCCTTTATACGCTCGATCCGTATTGCATTTATTTTACGGAAGAGGACCTTTCTTCATTGCCTTCATTGAAGTTAACAAATGAATCATCGTGCGAATTTTTTAATAAAGTTTCGGAGATTTTCAGGAAACGTCTGTTATATGAGGATTCATTAATTAAAATACTTGAAAACACTCCGTTTAATTTTGCCGGTAAAGAAAATATTTCAATATATCCCGAAGATAGTGTGAAGTATTGCAGCAATGACGATGCCCTAAAGAAACGTTTAATTGCATATTTTAAATTGGAAATACTGAACAATTTATATTTAATGTCAAATGAAGCGGACAGTTCAAAAAAGAATGTTTCATCAAAAAATGTTTTACTGAAGGAACCCGAAAGCAGGGCGGGGGTTTTTAAAAAAATAAAATGTGAAACAAAAGAATTACTTGATGATTCTTTGATATATGAAAAATGCATTCAGATAATTTTTTTGAATTCTATTTGCCAGAACTTCGATACGCATACTGAGTTTTTTACGTTATCTGCAAAAAAAGAATTTGAATCATCGTTATCAAAAGAAATACTCTCATTTGGTTTGGAGTTTAAAGAAAGCGAAAATGACGACATTACAATAAACAGAATTGTTCCCGGGAGTTCCGCATGGAAATCAAATCAGATTCATAAAGGAGATAAATTAACTAAAATAACATGGGACGACGGCAAATCAAACGATTTAGCTTGTGTTGATATTGAGGATGTTGAAAATATGCTTAACACCGGAAAAAATAAAGTAGAACTTACAATAGAAACTCCCGATAAAGAAATCAGAAAAGTAACAATTGTTAAAGAAAAACTTGCAAATGAAGATAATTTTATAAATGGTTTTATTCTTCAGGGTTCACATAATTACGGATATATTTCACTTCCCAGTTTTTACGGGGATTTTAAAGACATCCGTTCTCCAGGCTGTGCTAATGATGTGGCAAAAGAAATATTGAAACTGCAGAAAGAAAAAATCAACGGACTTATTCTGGATTTAAGATACAACGGTGGCGGCAGCATGAAAGAAGCATTGGATTTAGCCGGAATCTTTATTGAGGAAGGTCCTTTGGCAATATTCAGAGATAAAATTTCAAAGCCATACATTATAAAGGATTTGAACAGGGGCTCAATTTATAACGGACCTTTGATTATTCTTGTAAATGGATTTAGTGCGTCTGCTTCTGAATTCTTTGCTTCAATAATTAAAGATTACAACATTGGTGTAATTGTCGGAGAAAAGACTTTTGGTAAAGCTGTGGGACAGGTTGTTGTTCCGCTTGATTCAAACATGCTCAATAATTATTCCAATGATTTCGTTAAAGTGACAAACCATAGGTTTTACAATCTTAAAGGGAAGAGTTATCAAAGAGAAGGAGTGGTTCCTCACATTATTCTGCCATCTAATCTGGGTTATTATAAAGTTAATGAATCATTCTATAGTACTTCCCTTTATTCCGATTCCGTTACTAAAAAAGCAACATACACACCTTCAAATAATATACCGTATGCCAGACTAGATTCATTGAATAAAGCAAGATTGAAAAATGATACTAATTTTAATAAAATCGAATTAATTCAGGCTTCAATAGCAAATTATTATAAGAAGACAAGAATTCATCCGTTAGACAAAGATTCTTATTTTAAGAAGAAGGATGCACTTAATGAAACCATTAAAACAATGAAAAATTTATCAGCACGTCCTGCAAAAGAATACACTGTTCGGGCAAACAGAACCAACAACCTTTTGCTTAGTTTGGATGAAGTTCAGGAAGAAATCACAAAAGAAATCTGTAAAAATATAAATGAAGATATTTATATCGAAGAAGCATATAAATTATTGGAAGATTTATTCATATATAATTCATCGAAAGAAAAATAAAATTATTTTTGCAATAAATAAACACATAAAAATAAATTAAAATGAGAAAAACCATTTCGCCAATTCACGTAATATGTGCAGCAATTTTCTTTTTAGCTTTTTCTGATACAAACATTAAGGCACAGGACGCAAGGTCGGCGCTTGCATATATGAATGGCATTTCGGTTCATTCTGCAGCTATATCTAAAGATTTATGGGATTATATGAGTGCGGCTTCTCACGGAAAAGGAGCAAGAAAAGTCGAAAAACGCCGGCAGGAACTCATAGAAACAATATATAAAGCAAAAAACATTATCAACAGAATGCCTAAATATAATAATGACGGAACATATCGCGATTCTGTTGTTTCTTTTCTTAAACTGGATTATCTGGTTTTAAAAGAAGATTTTGATAAAATTCTGGACATGGAAGACATTGCAGAACAGTCATACGATAAGATGGAAGCATATATGCTTGCAAAGCAAAAAGCATCGGAAAAACTAAACAAAGCGAATGAAATGGTAAATAAGATTGAAGAGGATTTTGCAAAAGCAAATGGCATAACACTTACTGAAGAAAAATCAAAACTTAGCCAAAAGATTGAAGCAGCCAATAAGGTTTTTGATTATTATAATAAATTATATCTTGTTTTCTTTAAAGGGTACAAGCAGGAATGGTATGTGTTGGAAGCATTCAATAAATCAGACATAAATGCTGCCGGACAAAACAGAAATGCTTTAATTAATACGTCTAAGGAATGTTTGAAAAAACTCGACACCATTAAATCTTTTAATGGCGATGCTACTTTGAAAATGAAATGTCAGAAAATGTTACAATTTTATGAAAAGGAGGCAACTTCGGGTTTTCTCAAAATGATGGATTTTTACCTGAAAAAAGAAAACTTTGAAAAAGTAAAAGCTGCATTTGATGCAAAACCGGAATCAAAACGAAAAAATGAAGACATTGATGAATTTAACAAAGCAGTAAAAGAATACAACGATGCAATTAAAGATTTTAACATAGTCCAGGGAGATCTTAATAAAAACAGAAACATGCTTTTAGACCAATGGAATAATGGTGTTGAGGAATTTCTTGATAAGCACGTACCTCCTAAAAAGTGACATTTTTTTTCATTTTATAATCAGCGTCTGAATTTTATTTTGAAAAATCGGATGGATTTAATTGTGTGAAGAGTTTTATTTTCTTTATAAAGTAATCCCAAACAATATTTTTTTCATAAATGCAGTTCACTTTGCGGTGGTTCATTAGTTTTCTTTTTCTTTCAAGTTTTCTGACAGAAAAATAAAATGAAAAATGGGCTTTGGCAACTGCAAAAAAATCGAGAATGTTTCCTTGTGATAAGAAGTGAAAAGCTGCAACACCGTCTAAAATGAACCGCAGCAGAAATGTCCTGCGGATTTTTCTTTTAGGAAGGTTTTTGTAAAGCAAAGAGAGATTCTTTCTGAAATTCCGGTAAGTTTTACGTGAGCTGTTTTTCGGTTATGTGCCTCTCCCGACGTGATAAACCACAGAATCGGGGCAGTACATTATTTTATAACCTGCATTTTTCAGCCGCCAGCAAAAATCAATTTCTTCCATGTGTGCAAAAAAATCATCATCAAGTCCTCCTATATTTCT
>JAQUPB010000151.1 GCA_029004185.1 Bacteroidales bacterium
GGGAGCAGGTGCTGTTGAGCATTTTTATGATGTGTTTACGGAAGGAAAAGCCGATGCGGGACTTGCTGCAAGCATATTCCATTTTAAGGAAATTTCAATTAAAGATTTAAAAAAATATTTAAAAAGCAAAGGAATAGAGATGAGAGTTGTGTGATGTTTAATTGTTGAATTGTCAAATTGCTGAATTGTTGATTTTAATATGAAGGCAATGGTTTTACATAACAATTAAACAATTTGACAATTTGGCAATATAATATAACCACTGAAACTACATTGAGATTTTTAAAAACAAACAATAAAAATAGATTAATAAAATGAGTAAAATTAATTTTAAAAAGTGCAATGGTTTGGTTCCTGCAATTATTCAGGATGACAACACAGGCAAAGTTCTTATGCTTGGCTTTATGAATGAAGAAGCATTAAAGAAAACTAAAAAAGAAAAAAGAGTGGTTTTCTTTAGCCGCACAAAAAAACGTTTGTGGATGAAAGGCGAGACTTCAGGAAATTTTCTTGAAGTGAAAAAAATAATTACCGATTGTGATAATGATACTTTGCTGATAAAAGCCATACCAAAAGGAAATGTGTGCCACACAGGAAATGCAACATGCTTCAATGAGGAAAACGCCGGATGTTTTATTGACACACTTGAACAAATAATAGCTGACAGGAAGAAAAATCCAAAATCCGATTCATACACAAGCAAACTTTTCAGTAAAGGAATAAAAAGAATTGCACAGAAAGTTGGAGAGGAATCTGTCGAGGTTGTTATTGAATCAACTGGTAAAAACAAAGAATTATTCAAGGAAGAAGCTGCCGATTTGATATATCACTTTCTTGTTCTGCTTTCCGCTAAAGGGTTGAATTTTGATGATATTATAAAAGTTCTCGAAAAGAGGCATGGTAAAAAATAAAAGAATCTTTTAATAAATCAGCTTTATTATTTTCATTTTTTGCTTTTTTTTATTATCTTTGTTATGTTATAAATTTAATAACGAAATTTATTTTTAAATGAGAATAAAAATAACATCAGCAATAATCTTCTTCGGTATTTTATTTTCGTTGGTTTCTTTTTCTCAGACTATGCAAAAGAAACAGGACGCGAAATATTTCACTATGCCTGTTAATCTTAATGTCGGTGATTACCTGCCGAAAACAATTATTGTAAGGGTTAAGCCTGAATTCAGGGGAGTTTGTGAAAACAGCAGAATAAAAAATGAAAATCTGAATGATGCTCTTTCCGATTTGAAAGTTAACAAACTCTTTAAAAAATTCCCGAATAAAAAACCACCTGTTGAATCGAAAAGTAAAACGGGACAGCAGAATATTGACTTATCATTAATGTATGAAATTACGTACGATGCCGATATTTCTATTGAAGATGCAATAAATGAACTTTACGCAACATCGGTTTTTGAATACGTTGAGCTTCATTATATACCTGTACTTTTGTACACACCTAATGACCCGATGGCGTCTTCCCAATATCATCTTAATAATATTCATGCATATGAGGGATGGGACATAGACAAAGGCGATACAAATGTTGTAATAGGCATAATTGATACCGGTGTAGACACTGACCATCCTGATCTTGTCGGAAATATAAAATATAATTATGAAGACCCGATTGACGGAGTAGATAATGACAACGACGGATATGTTGATAATTACAGGGGCTGGGATGTTGCCATGGACGACAATAATCCCGAAATTCCGGTAGGTGGTGAACGGCATGGAATCCACGTTTCTGGAATTGCTGCGGCTTCAACCGATAACGGGACAGGTGTTGCAGGAGTGGGATTCAAATGTAAATTCCTGCCTGTTAAAATTGCCGAGGACATCCATAGTGCTTTGACTGCTGCTTATGAAGGTATAGTTTATGCTGCCGACCATGGCTGCAGTGTTATTAATTGTTCATGGGGACGATCAGGCGGCGGCATCAGCCAGTATGAACAGGACATTATAAATTATGCAGTTGTTAATATGTATGCACTTGTGGTTGTGGCATGCGGAAACAGTAATAATTCGACGTATTATTATCCTGCGGCTTATAATAATGTTTTAGCCGTTGCAGGAACAAATTCTGCTGATACGAAATGGATATATTCTCCTACATTCGGTTCATCATATTATGATAAGGTTGATGTTTGTGCCCCCGGTGATGGAATTTATTCGACGATGATAGATGGCACATATTCGTATATGAACGGAACATCAATGGCGGCACCCTGCGTTGCTGGTTGTGCGGCAATTGTGAAATCAAAATACCCTGGTTATACAGGTACGCAGATTGGAGAATTGCTGAAAGCAACAGCTGACAATATTTATACAATACCTGCAAATATTCCATATACAGGCAAACTTGGAACAGGGAGAGTGAATTTATTCAGGGCTTTGACCGAAACAACACACAAATCGGCTGCAATGACAAGTTATACAATTACCGATGGTAATGATAATATTTTTGTTAGTGGTGAAACTTTAAGCGTGGAAATTGCAATTACAAACTTTCTGGCTCCTCTTACTACTGCAACTACTGTAACCTTGTCAACAGTGTCTTCGTTGATTAATTATATAAACCCATCGCAACCTATGGGATATTTCACTACAGGGCAAACTAAAATTTCACTACCTTGTACTTTTAGCATAAAACCGAGTGCAGTATATAATTCGAATATAAAAATTTATGTTACTTTTTCCGATGGAACATATACCCATGAAGATAGTTTTATGTTAATGTTCAACAAGGATTATGTGGATGTGAATATTAACAAGGTGGCTACGTCAGTAAGCAGTAAGGGAAGAACCGGATATACTGATTTTACTCATAATTACGGATTGGGTTTTACATTTAACGGAAGTCTCTCGATACTTAATATTGCAGGGCTGTTAGTCGGTGTTCCTAATGGTTCAAATCCGCGTGTTTCCGATTGCGTGTATGGTTCAAGTATATTTATTTATGATAATGATTTTACTACTTCAACATATGCACATACAATTACACCTCCCGTAAAATCAGATTTTGATGTGCTGACAGAATATCACGATACGTTATCCGGTCTTCTTAACAGACTTATGATAAAGGTTACTCAAAATACTTATGCGTGGTCTGACGTTCCTGATTCAAAGTATATTATTTTTGAATATTACATCCGTAACATAGGAACAACTGCGCTGAATGATTTGTATGCCGGGCTATATGCAGACTGGGACATTGTTAACGATTTTTGCACTAAAAGTCAAAACAGGGCATCTTATGATGACATTAATAAAATTGGTTATATATACTGTGTCAACGGTGGCTATTGGGCGGGCTTGAAAATGCTTACAACCGGTCCCGTAAAATATTATGCTTTCGATAATGATGGATATTATGGAAGTTATCAGATAAATAATGGGTTTAATGGTTCTGAAAAATACGGAGCAATGAGTGGTAATCAACGCTTAAATGCGGGAAACGGAACTACCGGTAATGATGTTTCCCATGTCTTAAGTTCAGGGCCATACAGCATTCTTCCCGGCGATACGGTTAAAGTTGCATTTGCAATGATAGTGGGAACAAACCTGAATGATTTGCAGGTAAGCGCCCAGAAAGCAGTTGAGCGTTATGCGCCGAGGAATTCAGTGAAAGACATAGGAGCTGATAACTTACTCTCATTTCAGAATTTCCCGAATCCGTTTGATGGCGCAACAACCATAAAATATCAGATTTCAAAACCCTGTTTTGTTAAAATCAAACTAATTGATGTTTACGGAAAAGAAGTTTCAACACTTATGGAAAAACAAGTGTTGCAGGGTGAATATGAATTTGAATATGACGGTTCTAAACTTGAGGAAGGCGTTTATTATTTCAGATTCGAAATAGATAATAAAACGTACACTAAAAAAGTAATAGTTATTCATTAACTTTTCTGCATATAACTTATGTTTTTTAAATTATTTTTTTTAAAAATATAGATTCGGGCTTTTCCTCTTTTGTTATATCTTCCACGAAAATAACACCTTGCTTATCAGTATTTTAGTAAATACTTTGTATACATGATTTTCCTATTTTTTTACATATATGCAATAAGTATAATATAATAATTATATAATAAATGCAACTTTGTTAATTAATATATTGTCTTTATAGACAAATGAATTTAATTAATCTAAAAATAAAGTGTCATGCTTAAACATATAAATTTCGTTTCTAAATTAGCATTAACCGGTGTTAATTTAATTTTTGTTATTTGCTTTTTGTCTTTATCAATAGCAAGATCACAGAGTACAACTTCCGAACCTCCCGATGAATGTGCGGTTGGAACGTGGCAAATGGTTTGGGGCGGTCAAAAACATATGGGAATTCAGCTCATGAAAGGTGCTTTTAGTGCTATTCCTAATCTGAAGTGGCAATTTACAAATGCTTCTGCACCCACTGCCGGTGGTGGTGAAGGCGAACCTATTGTGGGAGATGTCAATGGAGATGGCAAAAATGAAGTTATCGTTTCTAACCCGGGTGGAGGGAAATTATTCGTGATAGACGGAGAAACAGGCGCCCAGATTTTTTCTGTCAATAACGGAGGTCAGGGTTCCCCTGCAATTGCCGATGTTAACGGAGACGGCAAAATTGAAATTATTGCAAATAACACCAATGCTCTTACTGTTTATAATGGAACAAACGGCAATCTTATATGGCAACAAACAATGGGTTCTAACGGATACTCAAGTGTTGCAGTTGGCGATATTAACGGTGATGGTAGCCTGGAAATTGTGATATCCTGTCTTGATGCAAGTAAAACTTTAATCAGGGCATATGCTGGTTCAAATGGCACTAAGCTTTGGGAATATCAAACAACTACCCAGTTCGTGAACTATTTCTCATCTCCGGCTCTTGGAGACATTGACTGTGACGGAATAAAAGAAGTTGCTTGCGGCAGCCCCTCAAGTTACGGTACTGCTCCTTTTTGCGAAGTCTTTGTTTTAAAAGGAAACAACGGTTCAAAAGTATGGCAATATAATTTTCCCGGTGGCGGCGGAACAAGTTTTTGGTCGTCATGTGTGCTTGGTGATTTGAATAAGGACTGCAGCGAAGACGTTGTAATTAACGGTCCTGATGGCAAAATTCATGCTATTGATGGTAAAACGGGAAACCTGCTTTGGAATGGCAGTACCGGGCATTTTGCAGCTACTCCTGTTATTGCAGATATAAATGGAGATAATTCTCTTGAGGTTGTTTGTGCAAATGGAAACAATGTTTTTGCTGTAAATAATACAGGAGCGCAGATATGGACAGCGCCGATTACACCGAAAGGTGCAGGAAACACAGGATGGTTCGGCTCAACACCCGTGCTTGGCGATTTTGATCCGGCTAGTCCCGGTCTTGAATCTGTTGTCGGCGTGGCATATGGATCTGGAGTTAACGACAGGATATTTATGTTCTCATTAAGCGGAACACAATTATGGAATTATTACTTGCCTAATCATTCGTACGAAGGTGTTTCTCTTGCTGATATAGATAACGACGGATGTGTTGAAATACTAGGTACTCCTTCCTGCTGTGAAGGGACAAATACAATAATTGCTCTTGATGATGTGGGTAATTCTTCCAATTGCGGTGCAATTCTTCCTCCCTTGCCGACATCAACAAAAAATGAATTTCTGCCAATGGATACCATTTCATGTACTCCCTGCATGAGATTCAGAATAGCACCCAACCCATGTGTCCAATCATACAACTGGACATTTCAGAGTGGAACACCTGCCACTTCCAATCAGCAAATACCAGGTCAGGTTTGTTTTAATGCAGGCGCCGGAAAATATAAGGTAACTTTAATTTCAATGATGCAGGGAATGTGCATAGATACTTCAGTACATTATGTTACCATTAAAAATTGTTCTCCCGTAGTTAGTCTGAATAATGCGACAATATGTTCTGGTGGTTGTGCAACATTAAATGCAACCGGCCTTGGCGGCATTGCACCTTATACATATTCATGGTCTCCTTCAGCAGGATTAAGCGCGACAACAGGAGCAACAGTTACAGCATGCCCTGTAACAACGACTACATATATTGTGACTTTAACAGATAATGGCGGAATAACAGCTACTGCAAGGGGCGTGATTACGGTAAATCCTTTACCGCCTGTTACTGCAACAGGAGGAACAATATGTCTCGGCGCATCAATAACAATAACTGCAGGTGGAGCAACGACATACACCTGGGATAACGGCTTGGGAACAGGAAATTCAAAAACTGTAAATCCTGCCATTACCACAACCTATAATGTAACGGGTACTGACGGGAACACGTGCACCAACACTGCTTCATGCGTGGTTGTGGTTAATCCACTACCAACAATAACGGCAACCGGAGGAACAATATGTATGGGGCAATCGATAGTCATTTCAGCAAGCGGAGGAACAACATACACATGGAATAATGGATTAAATACCGGCAACCCGAAAACAGTGAGCCCCGCAATAACTACAACATATCTGGTAACAGGTGCGGATGCAAACGGGTGCACAGGAACTTCATCATGCGTGGTAGTTGTAAATAACAATATTACACCAACGGTAAACAGTCCAACGATATGCCTTGGAGCAATCGCTACCTTAACAGCAAGCGGCGGCGACAATTACACATGGACACCGGGCGGACAAACAGTACCGACAATAACAGTAACACCACCAACAACGACAACATATTTTGTAAGTGCTACCAATACTTTCGGGTGCACAGGAACCGTTGTTGCCACTGTAACTGTTAACCCACTGCCAAACATTACGGCAACAGGAGGAACAATCTGTCTTAATATTCCTATAAACATAAGTGCAAACGGAGGAACGACATATACATGGAATACTCTTTCAAACAGCAATCCTTACAATGTAAATCCTGGATTAACTACAACCTATACGGTAACGGGAACCGACAACAATACATGCACCAATACCGCACAATGTGTTGTTATTGTAAATCCTTTACCGAATGTTGGAGCAACAGGAGGAATAATGTGCCAGGGAACATCACAGGTGATTGTGGCAACAGGAGCAGACTTTTATACATGGAACAATGGAGTAAACGGTTCATCACAAACAGTAACACCTGCAGCAACAACTACCTATTGTGTGACGGGAGTTGATTTAAACGGATGCACAGGTACAGCATGCTGTGTTGTAACGGTAAATAACAGTTTTACGCTTCTTGTTAATAATCCCACAATCTGCAACGGAGGAACCACAGTGCTCACAGCAAGCGGCGGAAATAACTACACATGGTATACAACACCAAATCAAATGACTCCTTCAATAACAGTATCGCCTGCAATAACCACAACATATCTTGTGAGCGGAACTAATACTGTAGGATGCACAGGGTCAAATATCGCAACTGTAACTGTTAACCAATTGCCAAATATCACAGCAACAGGAGGAACAATCTGTTTGAATATTCCGATAAATATAAGCGCAAACGGAGGAACAACATATACGTGGAATACACTTTCAAACAGCAATCCGTATAATGTAAATCCTAACGTAAC
>JAQUPB010000152.1 GCA_029004185.1 Bacteroidales bacterium
TTAAAATTAAAACCTGGAGTAAAAATAGATATTGAAAATATTAAAATAAGACATTCAGACGGAACCAAAGGGAGTTTGCCTTATGTCGAAATAATTGTTAAGGAAAATCCCGCATACAAAGACCCGTTTTTGAAAATCGGAAACTATGTTTTTGAAACATCAAAGGAAGTTCCGCTTAAGGATATTATAACATTTGAAAAAGTTGAAACCGACAATCCTGACTTTTCTATCGTTTCTTTTAATCTTTCTGTTTTCATTGACGGACTGATGTACGAAGTAACCAGCAGCAGAGATGAAATTCCCGAAATAATAAAACAAAAACTTCCAAAACTCAAACCCGGCGGTAATATTGTTTTTGAAAACATTAAAGTTAAAAATAACGACGGAAAAATTGTCAACCTGCCTTCGGTTGTTATAAAAGCAAAAAAATGACCTTGCCGCACCGCATGCTGCCTGAAATAGAGTGGCGTGTTTTGTATTAAGAAACCAAACCTTGCCTGCAAATAAAATTTGTTATATTTTTGTGTAAAATATTATAATACCAGACGATTTTTAATTTATAATTATTTTTTAATAACAATAAGGGTAAAAATATTTTTATGTGTATAAGTGACATTATAAATAAAAAAATGAGGTTATGAAAACAGAAAAAATATTAATTTTTGTATTACTTTTTGTGGCAATAAGCGTGAACGCACAAAAAATTCCTCAGAAGAAATTGAATGATTTTTTCAAAGAAGCTTATGAAAAAATAAATGAAAACAAAAACATTCCGCAAAACATCAATGGTGCTCCCACATCAAATGAATTGCAAACCGCAGCTTTTCAGAATATAAACAAATTCAGAAATATCAAACCTTTAAAAAAAAACAACACAAGGTCGGACACATTATTTGTGGGAATACCTCCAACTGATTCATTAATAGTTACAGGTAATTTCTTTCATGACGGTCCGATATTTGTTTATGACAAGGGAATTCTCCGATTTAAAAATGCAAATGCTACAATACTCGGCGATTTGTGGGTGTGGGGCGATAGCGCTCTGGTAACAGCCGATTCGTCAACTTTATATTTTCCTCAGCAGTATTTTTATCAGCGGTCATTAATCATAGCAGGAAAGGGAAAAGTTATTTACAGAAATACAACCCTCGACCACAGCGGACTTTCACACAACTTATTGCTTACGGATTCGGCAAAAATGGAAATGCACAATGTTACCAACGTTGGCTTTACCACATGCGGTACATACCTGAATCCCGAATTATATATTGATGGAATCAACGAGGCAGGCGAATTTATTATTACCGATAAGGCAAAACTTACTTTTAAAAATGCACATACTATACTTCTATGGCACCATTTTCCGAAAACAAGCGTGGTGAATTATTCTTTTCCGAAAGGAGATACTGTTTATTCATATGTTTTTAATAATACGACTCCGGGAATCAGCGGAATTGACTACGATGTTGATGTGGATACAAGTTATGCTGTAATGTGGGGAATGATGCCTACAACCGGCTCCGACATCACCATTTCAAATTCAAAAATCAGATCAATAGGACTTTGGTTCGAAGGCAACGATTCGCTTGATGTAAACGGATTGGTTGATAATTCAACTTATGCAAATTTTGTCGCTAACCTGTCCGACAGAAATATGCATTTAATTAATTCAAGTGTTCAAACATGGAGTTTATATCCTATGGATAGCACGAAATTAAATGTAACAGGCTGCATTCTCGGTGAAATAGGCACGGAGCATCATTCTCAGCTTCAATCGTCGAATATTTTTGTTGACGGCTCAGGAGGCTACTGGTGGTCAACCGATACGACATTTATGCTTGCCGGATATTCTACTGCGGTTAATGCAATAAGAAGTTCCCGTAATTCCATTTTTCTTTTTGCATATTCAACATTAAATTCAGGAGTTGCTTCTTCTTTGGACAATTCCATACTTATGGTTATACAGAGCCAGCTTCCTGAAGAACCGCAGCTTTTCGATGCATCATGTGTTTGGTTTGAATACATCGGGAAACCATCTTCTTCATTTGTTGATACAATTATTCCAATACATGGTTCTGCGTGGATTGATAAAACTCCTGTGAGTTTGCTTATGGATTTCAACTATTACAGTTTGTATTACCAGAAACCAGGCGATGCAACATGGTATGCAATTGCCGAAAAAGTAAAAACCGAAAAACGTGATGAGGTTCTTGCAAACTGGGATACTCATGGCTTTACTCCCGGAGCATATATATTGAAACTTATTTTATGCGACAATACTGTTGACAGCAATAAAGCCGAAGCAGTGAAATCCATTAATTTATTACCGGGAATTTTATCTGTTAACGAAAAAAATACAAACACTTTCAATTGTGAAATAATTCCAAATCCGATTAACGATAGGGCAGAGGTGAGTTTTTATTTAAACGAAAAAACGGATATGAATCTTTTAATAGTAGATGCTTTGGGTAAAATTGTTATCGAAAAAACATATGGTCTTGATAAAGGAAATAGTGTGATTGAAATTGACAGCAGTAACTTATCAAAAGGACTTTATTACTGCATTCTGAAAAGCGGAAGTTTTTGTGAGGTGAAGAAAATAGTGAAAGAATAAAACCTCACTGTATTACACAAAAAAACTAAATATCATCTGTAAATAAAATTGGTTATTTTTGTAAGTAAATTTAAATTTTGAACGATAAAACAAATAAAATTATGAAAGCAAAATCATATAAAATCTTTTTATTGCTAATCATCGCATTGGCAAATCTACTTTTCATTTCTTCGGTTATAGCACAAAATCAAACTGACAATGGTGTTTTAGTGAAGCAAAATGATAAAAATATTTTGCGGTCTTCAAATACAGGCAATGTAAATGTATCAATCGCAGTACCTGATACGGATGGAGATGGCATTGTTGATCCTCTTGATAATTGCCCTCTTGTATTTAACCCTGACCAGGAAGATACCGATGGAGATGGCGTTGGTGATTATTGTGACAATTGCAAGACTGTTTCAAATCCAGATCAAGCTGATGCAGATGGAGACGGAATGGGTGATGTTTGCGATAATTGTCCTTCTGTAACAAATCCTGCTCAGGAAGATACCGATGGAGATGGCGTTGGTGATTATTGTGACAATTGCAAGACTGTTTCAAATCCAGATCAAGCTGATGCAGATGGAGACGGAATGGGTAATTTTTGCGATACTGACATAGACAACGATGGGGTTTTTAATACATCGGACCCCGACATGTATGACCCGCATATATGTGGCGACATTGATGGAGATGGTTGTGACGATTGTACTATAGGTATTGATGGCTTTGGTCCTTTGAGCGATCAACTTCCGGACAACGATGGAATAGATACTGATGACGATGGTATCTGCGACATCGGTGACAACTGTCCCAATGTTTCTAATCCTTTACAGGAAGATACCGATGGAGATGACATTGGTGATGTTTGTGATAACTGTCCTTTGCTATCTAACGCTGACCAGAAAGACAGTGATGGAGACGGTCTTGGAGATATTTGTGATAATTGTACAACTGTTTCAAATCCTAATCAAACTGATACAGATGCAGACGGAATAGGTGATGTTTGCGATAATTGCCCTTCTGTAACAAATCCTAATCAGGAAGATGGCGATATAGACGGTATTGGTGATGTATGCGATAATTGTCCAAGCGTGTCAAACCCTAATCAGAATGACACCGATGGAGATGGTACTGGTGATTATTGCGATACAGACATAGACAACGATGGGGTTTTTAATACATCTGACTCCGACATGTATAACCCGGACATCTGCGGCGACTCTGATGGAGACGGTTGTGACGATTGCGCTATAGGAACCGATGACTTTGGGCCACTTAACGACCAGCTTCCTGATAACGATGGACCTGATAACGATGCCGATGGAATATGCAACAGTGGTGACAACTGCCCCGATGTTTTCAATCAATACCAGGAAGATACCGATAAAGACGATGTTGGTGATATTTGTGATAATTGTCCGACAATTCCAAATGTTTACCAAATTGACACCGATGGAGATATGATAGGTGACGAATGTGACAATTGCCCGACAGTTAAAAATCAGACCCAGATTGATACCGATGCTGACGGACTTGGTGATGTCTGTGATAATTGTCCGACAGTTCCGAATCCCGACCAAATGGATTCCAATGGCAACGGAGTGGGTGATGCCTGTGAACCAACAGGAATAGGAAGAACTGCAAACGATAATACTTTTGTGGTTTATCTGAACCAACTTTCCGGGACACTTACTGTTTCCGGAAAAGATATGGTGAGAATTGAAGTTATTGACTATTTGGGAAAAATCATCATAAAAGAAAACACAAACCCGATAAGGTTTTCAACAAATTTCAACAACTATCCTTCGGGAATTTATATGGTTAGAATAACCACTCATTTGGAAATAATTGTTAAGAAAACTTTTGTAATTAAGTAATAATTGCCCGAACGGGCATAATAAAAGACACATCCCTGACCCCGGTATTTATCCGGAATAGGGATGTGTCATAAATACTAACAACTTATTTGTGTGATTTCCAAATTGCGCTAAATAAAAAGCAAACTTTATCTTCAAATAAAATTTTCTATATTTGTATATAGATAAAACCTCAAATATCTTAAATATTAAAGCTATTATAGCTATGAAAGACCGATCGCTGCTTATGATTCCCGGACCTGTTGAATTTGAGCCTGCGGTATTGCAGGCGCTTGGCGCACCGACTACAAGCCATGTTGCACCTGATTTTATTGAAATATTCGGAAGTTCAATAAGTTTAATGCGCGGTGTTTTTCTTTGTCCTTCCGGACAACCCTTTATTATTGCAGGCTCGGGAACGCTTGCAATGGACATGGTTGCCGCCAACCTTATAGAGCAAGGCGATAATGTTCTTGTTGTTTCCACAGGTTATTTCGGTGACAGATACGAAGAAATTGCAAAACGCTATGGGGCGGAAGTAACCTGCCTGCACGCAGCTGTTGGTGGAATTGTTACTACTGATGTGATAGAAGCGGAACTAAAAAAGAAAAGTTACAAATTTTTGACTTTTACACATGTTGATACTTCCACTGCTGTTAAAGTCAATCCAAAACCTATCGGTGAATTAGGAAAAAAATATGGAGTGCTTACTGTCCTTGATGGAGTTTGCTCTGTCGGCGGTGAAGAAATGCGCCAGGAAGAATGGGGTATTGATGTGGCTTTTACAGCTTCTCAAAAGGCAATAGGAGTGCCTCCGGGACTCGCCCTTATTGTTGCAAGCCCTAAGGCAATTGATACATGGAAAAAACGTAAAACTAATGTCACGAATTTCTATTCCGACTGGAAAAACTGGCTTCCCATAATGGAAGCATACGAAAACAGGAAACCTTCTTATTTTGCCACACCGGCAGTTAATCATGTTTGTGCTTTGTTTGTAGGTCTTAATTCTATAATAAAGGAAGGTGTGGAAGCGCGAATTACAAGGCATCATAAATTCGGAAAAGCATTTCAGAAAGCATTATCGGCGATAGGATTAAAGCAGGTTCCACTGAAACAGGAATATGCTGCTTCTACAATGTCTGCTCCGTATTACCCTGAAGGTATTGCTGCATCCGGTCTTTTGCCGAAAATTAAGCAGGCAGGTGTGATAGTTGCGGGTGGCTTACATCAGCAAATTAAAGACAAGTACTTTCGCATAGGTCATATGGGAGCGGTTAAAGAGAGTGATTTATATGCAACCATAGGTGCTGTCGAATCGGGATTGCATGCATGCGGGTATTCATATGATATGGGAGCAGGGACAATTGCATTGCACGAAGAATTAAACAGGAAAGAATAGCATAACTAATAAAGCTGGTCCGACCTTCCATTCCTGGTAAAAAAATAGTATGGCAAATAATAAAAAAATATTATATTTGTATTTCGTGAAATACTTCAAAAAGATAAGAGTTTATAAAACCGATTCAAAAAGTATAATATTACCAGTAATACTACAACGCATGCATTTGCAGTCATTCTTATGAGGCGGCATTGCTGACATGAAATTAAAGAAAACAACATAACATTAAAAGCAGATAGTTTTATGATTCGTTTTTTTCATAATGAAGAATGGAAGGAATTTAAACGCGAGGGCAATCCCAAATTCCGTTACTCCGTTTCGAATTACGGCAGGCTAGCCAGTTTTACCGACAAGATTGAGAATGGATGTCTTTTGAAATGTGGTGAGGTGAAAGGATACAAAACTTTTCAATATGTCATCTTTAAAAAAAATGGCAATGTATACCGGCGTTTGTTTATATATAAACTCGTGGCAACGCATTTTCTTCCGCCTAAATCAGACGACCAAACTTTTGTACTGCATATAGACCACAGCAGGAACAACGACCACTTTGAAAATTTACGCTGGGCTACAAAAGAAGAATTGCTAGAGCATACTAAAAAAAGTCCGCGAATGATAAAGTCAAGAAAGAATCGTGTTCTAAATATGAAGCGCGATGGTCACAAACTCACAGCAACAAAAGTTCTGTTCATCAAGAAAAAACTCTTAAGTCCAAACCGCAAAACCCGACTAAAAATTATAGCTAAGCAATTTGGGGTTTCTGAAATGACACTGCACAGGATAAGGACAGGAGAAAACTGGGGACATATAAAAGTAACACCGGACAACGAAAATAGTAAGGACTCTGAACAGAAAACAGAGAACTGAGAACCGGTTTTATCTTCCCAGATTTCTTATATTTTTCAAAATAACCACAATGTCGTTAGCGAGTTTGTAATCGCGCGCATATAGAATATTGAGGCGGTTTATGGTTTCCTGAGGCAGATTTTTATGAGTTAATGCATCGGTACAGTTGAGAATTCCTTTGCGTATAACGGGAAGTTTTGCCGAATAAATATTCTGATGCAGGATTTGCAGTTCGTTGTCGTTATAACCCACCCAAGCCTTGCAACCCACAAATACAAGAAAAATATTTTTTATAAATTTCAAACGTTTTCTTACAACAAAAATCAGAAAAGGGAAAAACATCAGCATTATCAATGAAGAAACAACATCGAGTATTCTTTTGTTTCGTTTGTTTTCGATTTTTGTAATTGAATTTATGTTTATAACATAAAGTTCGCCCGTTGTATTTATCGAATTGCTTCCTATTATGAACAAGCTTTCGGGAGGCGCTATTTTGTAGTCAACATTATGAGCTGAAATAATTGTCATCACATCGATAATCTGGTTTGATGTAAGGTCTTTTGCACAAAATATAACTTCATCAATTTTATATATTTCGAGAATTTCTTTTATTTGTTCGAGTGTGCCGATATAAAAACCGTTACCATTGCCGTTGCTGTTTTTAGGTTTTACAAATCCGATAAAACTTGGTGTAATGAAAGTTTGCTTAAGCAAGCCGGCAACTCTTTCTGCTTCTTCTTTTTCGCCTATGATAAGGAATTTTTTTTCTGCTGTGGTATCAATTTCAAATCTTCTGTTTTTTAACAGGTTTATTAATATTCTGTG
>JAQUPB010000153.1 GCA_029004185.1 Bacteroidales bacterium
GATGAAATGGAAGACCAGTTGTTGCCGCTATTTGTCGATTTAAGAATAATTCCGTTATCGCCAACGGCAATACCCGTTGTGGAATTAACAAAATACAAACTATTCAAACGGCAATTGTATGCGGTTGAAATTATACTCCATGTACTGCCTGCATTTGTTGTTTTTAAAATAATCCCGCTGTCGCCAACTAAATAACCGTTTGATAAACCGGTAAAATAAATATCATTAAAAAATTTGTTTGGCGGTGTTGATAATGTTTTCCATGAAATGCCGCTATCGGTTGTTTTAATTACTGTTCCGCTGTTATCTGCAATGTATCCGGTAGAGATATTATTAAAAAATATCGGGCTGAGGTTATAAAATGTCGACAATGAAATGTCGCTCCACTGAGCATAAATATTGCTTGTTGGAAATAATATAATGAATGAGAACAATATAAGTAATTTGCTTTTTGTCATGTCTTAAGTTTTATTCGGGTTTATAAAATTCGCCGATAATCCTGAACTCAACTCTTCTGTTAAGTTGCCTTCCGTATGGATTATCGGTTCCGTCAATGTTGGTGTTGGGAGCAATAGGATTTGCTTTTCCGTATCCTTTCGGTATCAAAAGTTTTTCGTTTATTCCTTTTTCAACAAGATACTGCACAACGCTATTGGCACGATTTTGCGATAAAACCAGATTATACTGGTCATCACCGACACTGTCAGCATATGCTGATATTTCTACAATTGCATTCGGTATTTTTTTAAGCATACTAACAAGATAATCCAGTTCCTGCATTGATTCGGGAGATAATGTTGCCTTATCAAATTCGTAATAAATATTTTTCAATGAATATACTTTATTTTGTTCTGGTCTTTTCTTGAGGTTGAAATCAACCCTTATTGTATCAGGCGTTGTCAATGAAGTTGTGTTTATGTTGTATTGCTCATCAAAATACCCGTCTTCTGTCACATTCAGCCGATAGTTTGTATTTGGTTTTAGTTTAAGCAAATACTCTTCATCGGCAGGAACCGAATCGTTTGATAAAACAGAAACCGTATCGGTAATAACTGAAATAGTGATAAGGGCGTTCATGGGAACTTTGGAATCGGAATGTTGTTCGAATATTTTACCTGCAACGACATATTCAGTGGTATTAAGGTATCTGAATTTATAAATATCATCGCAGCATGTATTTTCTTCATTGTTGTTATTGCTTACTGCACGGTTGGAAACGAAGAAACCTTCTTTACTTCTTCCTGTGCCGGAGTTTATTAAAACATAATAAAAATCATCAACGCTTGAATTTACGGGATATCCTAGATTTACAGCATCTTTCCATTTTGAAAGCGAACCTTTTGAACTGAAAACATCGAGACCGCCAATGCTTTTCAATCCATCGGAGCTGAAATATAATGTTTTATTTTTTTCGTCATAAAAAGGAGTGGTTTCATTTCCGGGAGTATTTATTTTTGTGCCCGGGTTAACAGCTTCAGAATAATTGTTCTCATTTGTTATAATGGAGTACCAAAGGTCATAACCGCCGCTTCCACCCGGTTTGTCGGAAGAGAAATATAAAAATTCCTGAGTACTGTCTTTTGCATTTGTTGAAATGTTTGGCTGCGTTGTTGAAAATCCGGGATAATTAATTACATCGGGAAGTTTGACGGGCTCCTGCCATTTCTGGTTTTTAAATTCGCTAACATACAAGTTGCATGTGGTTTTTGAATTATCATCTGTTTTGCAGCGTGTAAAATAAAACCTTTTTTTATCGGCTGAAAAAGTGCCATTGGCAGTGTGTGCTTTTTCGCTGTTGAAAGTACTTTCAAATTGCTCTTTAAAAATATATTTTCCGTTTTCATTTTTTTCGGCGAGATATAATTTTGTTTTAGGGGGCAATTCAGTATTATTTTTTTCGGAGCCGCCGAGCCGCAGAGATGAAAAAATGAGTTTGTCGTTGTTGTATGGTACCGGTGCGAAATCGGAATTTTCACTGTTTATGTTTGAGTCAAGATGTTCAATAATAACTGCTGAAGAATCAACACTTGCAGCCAAAGCAAATTCACAATCCTTGATTTCTTTCTTTGCAAGTTTTTTATAATACTGTGCATCCAGACCTTTATACGTTTTAGAAAACTCCGAAAAAGCATTTATTGCTGCTTTATAATTTCCATTAAGTTTCATCATTGATGCATATTTGAATTTTGCCAGCGGATATGCATTGGGATCGGAAAAGCAGGTTTCTTTATACCATATTTCTGCTTTGCTGTATTTGCGGAGATTATAATATGATTCTGCAATGCGGTATGAAATATATGCTTTGTTGGGTTCAGTTTCGTAAATTTTAAGGTACATGTCAACTGCAGCGCTGTAATTGCTGTTGTTATAAGCATAATCGGCAAGACGGATGGTTTTGTATTTATTTGATTTATCGCTTTTGTGAAAACTTAAAAGTTGAGCTGACGCATTGAAAAAACAAAACGTAAATGCAAATAATATAATCAATATGTATATTTTGTTTTTTATCATTTCTACAATCTTATACAAGGTATTGAAAACGGAATTTTATTTTTTCCCGATAAAAACTTATCGGTATAAATTATTGAAATTTCAAAGCCTCCGTTATAATTAGTTGCCGGATGAAGTTTTGAATTGTTAATATCATAACTGACGCATACATCCCATTTTTCATAGTTGATGCCTGTTATTACAATTATTGCATCCGATGTGCGGTAAGCGGCGCCAACAGTAAAATTCAATGAATTTCCGCTGATGGTTTTGAAAATATATTCGAGTCTGCCGCCGATATTAAGCTCTTTGGCTTTGTTCTGTGTGGCAAATAACAAATCAGGTCTTAAATTTATTTTTTCATTAAGGACTTTCCTTGCATTGAAATAAAATCCGAAAAGCAATGGCATTCTTGCAATTGTTCCCGATAAGGATTCATTGGGTTTTGTTATGTGGTGTATGGAGAAACCCATGTTTATATCCAGGTTATCGGGCTTCTGCAATTGATAGGAAATACCCGAGCTCATATCGAAATTACTTTTGCTGAAATTGAGAGTATTTTCTCCGCTTTGAATGCTTGTATTGAAGTCACCTGCGAAATACTGACTTTCGAAAGATAATTTTGTGTAATCAATTTTCTTTTGAAAAAAACCAGCCTGAAGTCCTATTGATATTGAATGTTCTTTTTTTAAATCAAGTTTTTTAGAGTACGATGCATTCAGCATCATCTGGAAATTGTTAAGATGACCTTCGCCGCTTCTGTCGTTAATAATTATTAAACCTGCACCAACGGCATCACCTTTTAACCTGTCTTCAAGAAGTTTTGAATCGAAAGAACACGATGAGGTAACATAAGGAACGGCAATGCTGTTCCATTGATTTCTGTGATTCAGAATTGCTCTCAGGTTTCCATCAATGTTTCCGGTAAGAGCGGGGTTTAATGATAATGGTGCTCTGTAAAATTGTGAAAAGTGAATGTCCTGACAAAAAACAAAATCAGAAACAATCAATAAGAAAAACAATAATATTTTTTTAACTTTAAACATCAAACTTTAAACTTTAAACTTTAAACTATCTCACTAACGTTACATTTCCCTTTAATAATTTTGGAACATTTGAACTTATCATTCTTGCTAAAATATAATAACTGTATGTTCCTTCTTCCTGTGGTTTTCCTTTAAAAGTGCCATCCCATCCCATGGTTATGTCATTAGTTTCGAAAACCATTTCGCCCCATCTGTTAAAAATCCTGAATTCGATAGATAGAACAACACCGCTGCATATTATTCTGAATTTATCGTTCAATCCGTCTCCGTTTGGAGAGAATGCCTCCGGAACTTTGAGGAAATCTTCGGAAGAAACAAAAATAATTTTTGTTATAGTGTCGGAACATCCGGCGCTGTTGAATGTAATTAGCTTGATGGTATATGTTCCGGGTACTTTGTATGTATAAACAGGATTTTTAAGAATTGATGAATCGCCGTTACCAAAATACCAGAGCCACCTGTTGCCAAATAAGGATGTATTTGTGAATAGAATCGTAGGATTTGTCAACGAAGGATTTGAGGGATTGAAAGTAAAATCGGCAACAGGCCATTTGATTGCATTAACATGAATGACATTGTTTTTTGTGCAGGCGCTGTCGCCATAAAGAACATTTAGATTTGTCGTATATGAACCCTGATTATTGAAAGTATGGGTTATGATATTTCCGGTGCCGCTATAACCATCGCCGAAGTTCCACAGCCATAATATTACATGCACCGATGTATCGGAATTACTTCCGGAAAATGTTAATGTTAAAGGAATACATCCTGCTGTGTCTTCGGGAAATAAAGTAATGTCGGGAGCTTTGTTTATTTTTATTGCTTTTGTTATAGTTGATAAACAGCCAATATTGCTTAATGCAAAAAGAGAAATGTTATACTTGCCCTGTGTGCTAAACAAGTGCGTGGGTGATACCATATTGCTGGTATTTCCGTCTCCGAAATTCCATGTGTATGAAGAGGGGAAAATATGAATTGTCGTATTTTCCAGAATCACATTGCCGATGTTGCAAACTATAGTATCGTCAAGATTAAAATCGGCAATAATTTTCTCGAGATATATTTTATCTGTTTTCGGAACTATGTAAGTGCATCCCAGAGAATCTCTCAATAGTAAGCTTGGGATATATGTTCCGGGCGCTGAATAGAAATGTGTTGTACTGTCTTTATTGCTTGGGGAAGAACGATAGACAACACTGCCATCGCCGAAGTCCCAAAAATAATCAATGGTATTGTATGTGTTTGCTGTAAACAGAACTGTATCCGGACTGCACATTGAATCAGGACTAAAAGAAAGATTTCCTCCGGGTCCGCCAACTTTAATATAAGTGTTTTTTGTCAGTGAGTCTTTGCATCCTTCATTATTAGTTACAACCAATTTCACATCGAAGTTACCTGAAGTAACAAACAAATGACCTGCATTTTGTTGGCTCGAAAAGTTGCCGTCTCCAAAATCCCAGCGCCATTGATTTACATCGGAAGAAGACGAATCGAAAAAAATCACTGCCAATGGCGGACAGTCGGTTGAAACAGGATTGCCGTTAAAGTTAGCAGTGGGTTTTTTATGTAAAACAATGTTCGTCGACTTTAAATGATTGCAACCTGATGAATCTGTTACTGTCAGTGAAACAGTATATGTTCCTATTAAGTTATATTTATGAACCGGGTTCAAAGTATCGCTTGTCGTGCCATCACCGAAATTCCATGAGTATGTTAATTTATAACCAGAAGAAGAATTAATAAAATATAATGAATCCCTTTCGCAGAGTTTGGAATTTTGAATTGAAAAATTTGCAACAGGTCTTATGAAAATAAGTCGTTTTTTTATAACAGTATCTGCACATCCGAAAATGTTCTTCACATAAAGTGTTACGGAATAATTACCGGCAACAACGTATGAATGAACAGGATTTTGAGTTGTGTCAAGAGGACTGCCATCGCCAAAGTCCCATCGCCACCAATTTACCGTATAATCTGAAATTGTGGTATCGGTAAAAGAAACCGGAACTCCCGAACAGGTTGATGTTTTGCTGACAGTAAATCCTCCTTTTATGCCTGTAGTGCTTAAGATTTTAACAGTATCTCTTGATGTATAAGTGCAAACCAGTGTATCCGGTTTTCCGGCACCGCAACACAAATAAAGAACATTTACTCTTAATATGCGTTTTACAACATACGTACCTATGTTTTCGTAAGTATGAATGGGGTTATGATATGTGCCTCTGGTTCTTCCGTTGTGATTGCCGTCGTGATTATGTTTAGGGAAAATAATTGTATCGGTATTCTCAACTCTGTATGGAAAAATTATTTCGTCAATCCGGGGAGAATAATATAAGTTATCGTAATAAATTGAATACTGAAGGTTATCGTTAACCAGAGTATCGCCATCACCAAATTCCCAGTAATATTGACTCAGTTCGCCATAATAACTTTTTGAAGTGTCTTTAAAGCTGTATTCTATTCCCTGACATGTTGTATCTGCAATGGAGGAGAACCCATGAACAACGCTGTCAATTACCAGCATATAATGCGGATTGCAGTCACCGCAGCCGCCTTTCTTTGAAGTGCTGTTTCTTGTTTCAATGTTGAACTGATAACGTCCGGCTTTGGTAAAATTAATAAATGTAGTATCCAAAGGATTTAAGAAGGTAACTATTCCTGTTTGCAAATCTGTCATTCTGAAATCAATTGTTGCATCTGCTCCTGTGGAACAATCATAGAAACCTAATTTTACGGGAGGAGCGCAAGCAGCCATATCATATTCATATCCCGGAGTTGAATCAGCTCTCATGTGACAAATTATCGACCACGGATTTACATTCCATATTCTTTTATATATGGTATCATTGCAGCCATTATATCCTGCAACAAAAAGTATAGTGTCCAAGCCGGGCAGTATGTGTCCTGTATCAAAAATCGGATTTTGTACTTTTGAAGAATCGGAAAATTTAATATTTTTGGATGGAGAATATCCTAAACTCCAGAACCAACTATTGATATGAACCGATGTATCGTTGAATCCCGAGAGATCCCAGAATTGGTATAAATTATGAAAGCATAAAGTATCAACGGAAAATACGGGATTGTAACATAAACTCGATGGTGTAATTGTAAAATTAATGAAGTCGGGTTTGATGCCGGCATTTACAAAACCCGGAAACACAAGCGTGTCGTTGCAGCCTTTAACTGTTTTTATTATCAGAGTGACAGTATAGCTTCCGGTATCGGTATAAATATGATTCGGGTTTGGCAGGTTTGATGTTGTGCCATCACCAAAATCCCATAAGCGGTAATTTATGATATCAATGGAAATACTTTTATCTGTAAATTGAACCTGCAGGGGAATACAACCTGAAGTTGGCTTGGCTTCAAACTGCGCAATAGTTCTCACTATTGATATAACCTTTGTAATGGTATCAGTACATCCGAAATTATTAGTAACAATAAGTTTTACATTGAAATTTCTGAACTTAACTGAAGGAGCAATTGAAAAAACATGAACCGGATTTTGAACCACCGAGCTGTCACCATCACCGAAAATCCATAAATAACTTGTAATGTTCGTTCCCGTGGAATTATTCGTAAAAGTTACCTGAAACGGAGATGAACAGGAAAGTGAATCAGCAGAAAAGTCCGCGTTGGGCGGCACATATACTTTTGTCGCGGTATCTACACATCCATTGCCAATTGTTGATATCAATGTTATCGTGAATGGTGTTTTTAAATAGTAATCATGAGAGGGGTTTTGGTTATTTGAGTTAAACCCATCGCCGAAATTCCAGTTCCACGAATAAGGAGAAGGGCTTGATAGATCATGAAAATCGATGATGAAAAAAGGTGCAACAGTATCGCAGTTGACATTGTAAGTGAAATCTGTTTTGTAATTTTTTATAATCAGATCTTCCGAAAATGTATCTCTGCAACCTATGTTGTCTGTGATAATCTGAATGACTTTAAAAGTGTCT
>JAQUPB010000154.1 GCA_029004185.1 Bacteroidales bacterium
ATTTTAACAACCAACGACAAACAACAAACCCTTCAAACAAATATTATCAATTTTTTTATTTTTTTATTACTTTTGAACCAAACTAATTCAATTATAATGAAATTATTTTCATTGACTGCCGATAACTTTATGATTGATGGAGGTGCCTGCTTCGGGGTTGTTCCAAAATTATTATGGGCAAAATATTATCCCGCCGACAAAAATAATCTTGTTATTTTATCCGACAGATGCCTCCTTATTCAGGATGGAGAAAAATTAATTCTTATTGATAACGGCATAGGCGATAAACAGGATGAGAAATTTTACAGTTATCTCTATATGTTTGGGAAAGAAAACCTCGAAAGCTGTTTTAATAAATACGGATTTAATTTCGACGATGTAACAGACGTAATTTTAACTCATCTGCACTTCGACCACTGCGGCGGCGGAATTAAATACAGCAGCGATAAAACAAAATTCGAAGCAACTTTTAGAAATGCCAAGTATTGGTGCAGCAAGCAACAATGGGATTGGGCAATTCACCCCAACAGAAGAGAAAAGCCAAGCTTCCGGAAAGAAAATATCCTGCCCATGCAGGAACTTGGCCTTATAAATTTCATTAATGAAGACACCGACTTTACAAGCAACGTAAAGCTCAGACTTTTCAACGGTCATACTATGGGGCAGATAATCCCTTTTATCAGATACAAAGGAAAAACATTTGTGTATATGGCAGATTTTATTCCAACTTCATCACATATTCCCATGTCATATATTCCGAGCTTTGACGTTCAGCCGCTGATAACATTGAAAGAAAAAGAAGAATTCCTGAAAAAAGCCGCCGATGAAAGTTATGTTTTAATTTTCGAACATGACTATTATGTAGAATGCTGCACGGTAGAAAGAATAGAGAAAAATATACGGCTTAAAGAGAAATTTAAAATTGAAGAAATGTAAAAAATTACGATTTTAGATTTACGATATTAGATTTAATAAAACGATGTCGAAATATGATTTAGGATATATATGAATCAGACAATATAACAATTAGACAATAAAAGCCTGAACATAGAATTAATCTGATAAAGATGAAAAAAACAGATATAATATTTATTTTATTCTTCATATTATTATTCTCTCCCTTCTTCATATTTAAACCCGTATTAGATTTTTACAGTGATTTTAACAAAGAACACGGAATGGTCATGAGCTTTATTAAATTCTTCTTCCTCGCTCCTATTGGTGAAATATTGGGTTTAAGAATCAAAACCGGTAATTA
Organism: Bacteroidales bacterium; assembly: GCA_029004185.1. GTDB lineage: Bacteria > Bacteroidota > Bacteroidia > Bacteroidales > JAHJDW01 > JAQUPB01. Next base: position 1,259 of record JAQUPB010000154.1, read on the forward strand.
TTTTCAAAAAGGATTTGGTTTATTGCCGAGAGCAATTGTATGGGGATTCCTTGGAATTACAATTCAAATGGCATTTCAGATTTTTGCGGCAGGAACTCCGAAATTACTTGAATTCATGGGTGTTCAGGGAGCAGCAGATTCAATGAAAAGCGGCATAACAGGATTGAGAATATTAACTGCATTTTCAATAAGTGTACTTATGAACTTATTTTACGCTCCGGTAATGATGACTTTCCATAAAATTACAGATACTCATATATTAAATAACGGAGGAACTTTAAAAGGTTTCCTCACTCCCGTTAATTTCGGAGAAAATTTTTCAAGCATCAACTGGAATGTTCAATGGGATTTCGTGTTCAAGAAAACAATTCCATTTTTCTGGATTCCCGCTCAAACAATTAATTTCCTTCTGCCTGCAGAATACAGAATTCTGGTAGCCGCTATTTACGGAATAATTCTCGGTGTTTTACTTTCTATTGCAAGCTTAAAGCAAAGGAAATAACATATTCCCGTTTTTTAAAGAAATATTTTACATAATTACTTTTATATTAATATAAGTTTTTCTTTATTTGTACGAGCAAAAAAATAACCCGATAATATAAAAAAATGAAAGATACACCGATTGACCATGAAGTTGTATCGCGGCTAATTGAAGAAAGTAGAATATCCAACATAGGAAAAGCCTCAATAAGAGAGATAAAGAGATTGGTTGACAACATTGAAAAAGAAACAGGCAAAAAGTTTATCCGCATGGAAATGGGTATTCCCGGTTTGCCGCCAAACAGCATTGGTGTTAAAGCCGAAATCGAAGCCCTGAAAAGTGGCGTGGCTTCTGTTTATCCCGATATAGAAGGAATATTTCAATTAAAAAAAGAAATACAAAAATTCGTTAAATTATTTCTTGACACAGATATCAATTCCGATAACTGTGTACCGACAGCCGGTTCAATGCAGGCAAGTTTAGCAAGTTTCATCACTTTATCAAGAATGCAGGAAAATAAAGATACTGTACTTTTCATTGACCCGGGATTTCCCGTGCATAAACAACAATGCAGGATTTTCGGAATTAAATACGAAAGCTTTGATATCTTTAATTTCCGCGGAGAAAAACTTAAAGAAAAACTCGAATCTTATCTGAAGAAAGGAAACTTTATTTCAATTCTTTATTCAAATCCCAACAATCCTTCATGGATTTGTTTTACGGAAAGCGAACTGAAAATAATAGGCGATTTGGCAAACAAATACGATGTCACCGTGCTCGAAGATCTGGCTTATTTCGGGATGGATTTCAGAAAAGATTATTCAAAACCGGGTGTTCCGCCCCATCAACCAACGATAGCAAAATATACCGATAATTACATCTTGTTTATTTCCGGTTCGAAATTATTCAGCTATGCTGGACAGCGAATAGGAATGATGGTTATTTCAGACAAGTTATTTAATAAACAAGCTGCCGGTTTAAAAAGGCATTACACAACAGATATTTTCGGAAGAGCAATGATATACGGAACCCTTTATGCTTCAACAGCAGGGACAGCACATTCGGTTCAATACGCCATGACCGCCATTCTGAAAGCCGCAAATGACGGCAAATTTGTAATTACCGATGAAGTGAAAGAATATGGAAAGAAGGCAAAAATAATGAAGAAATTGTTTATTGATAACGGTTTTAAAATTGTTTATGATAAAGATATTGACCTGCCTCTTGCCGACGGATTTTATTTTACCTTTTCATACCTGGGAATGTCGGGAGAAGAACTTCTCAAGGAACTTTTATTCTTTGGAATAAGTGCAATATCTCTTTCAATTACAGGCAGCGAAAGAGAAGAAGGAATGAGAGCCTGTGTGTCGCTTGTACCCAGAGACCAACTGCCCGAACTGGAATGCAGATTGAAAAAATTCAAAGAACTCCATTCTTAATATTTCACTCACCTTAGAAAATATCCTACATTTATTTGCGTTTTACTTCGGCATTCTTTATTCGGTGTTCGATGTTCGATATTTTTAAAAACCACAAATTACAAATAAATAATGAATATCGAATGACGAATATCGAATGATGAAGTTTTCCTACTAATGACAAATGACTTTAAAAACACAAACTTCAGGCACTAATTAATTTTGTATATTTGTAACAATGAAATTAAAATTCACGATATTATTTTTTTCTTTAATAATCTTCATTAATGTTTTTGCACAGGAGCAGGATATGCGGCTTGTACAATTTTCAGGAATTATTGTAAGAAGCCCCGATTTAAAACCGGTTTCATTTACCAGCATAATTATTAAAGGAACGAACAGAGGAACAATAAGTGATTACAATGGTTTTTTTTCATTTGTGGCAAAACCAAATGAAATAATTGAATTCTCGGCAGTAGGTTTCAAAAAAGAACATTTCAGAATTCCCGATACTATTGTTAACAATCGCTATTCATTAATTCAGGTAATGACCGTTGACACCATAATGCTAAAGACAACAGTAATATACCCATGGCCTACCTACGAACAATTCAAACAGATATTCACTAAAATAAAAATTCCGGATGACGACCTCGAAAGAGCAAGAAAAAACCTTGAACTTCAGGCAATGAAGCAGAAAATGCAGGAAATGCCGATGTCGGCTTCTGCCAATTACAGAAATTACATTCAGCAACAAACAAATAAATTATATTACTCGGGACAACTGCCTCCAAACAATCTTCTCAATCCTCTTGCATGGGCTAAATTCATTCAGGCATGGAAAAACGGCGATTTGTTTAGAAAATAAAAAAAATAATTATTAAATTTAAAGCCGTAATTCCTGATATGCTAACTTAAAACTTTTTAGTTTGAAAAAAATAATTTTACTCTTAACCGGACTTACACTTCTATCATTCAAGAATCAGGCGCAAACAACTGTAACTGATATAGAAGGAAATGTTTATAATACCGTAACCATAGGAACACAAATTTGGATGAAAGAAAATCTTAAAACAACCAGGCTTAATAATAATACAACAATCAAGTTAGTTACTGTTGATACAGCGTGGTACAATACAATGATTTCTGGTTATTGCTGGTATAATAATGATTCTGCAACATACAAAAACACCTATGGTGCATTGTATAACTGGTACACAGTTAGCACAGGAAAGCTATGCCCTGCAGGATACCATGTACCTACAGATTCGGAGTGGACAACATTAACCGATACTTTAGGTGGTGAATCTGTGGCAGGCAGCAAGATGAAAGAAGCCGGCACTGTGCACTGGTTAGGTCCTAATGCAGATGCCACTAATGAAAGCGAATTCACAGGTCTTCCCGGTGGCTACCGCGACCGGGATGGCACATTTGCATGCGAAAAGGTTTATGGCTACTGGTGGAGTTCTACTGCATGGGGTTTTGGCAGCGCTTGGTACAGGGGATTATATTATGTAAATGGTAATGTGTATAATAACATGATCTTTAAGAATTATGGATATTCTGTTAGATGCGTTAAAGATTCTTCTGCGGTTATAATTAAAAATATAAATTATGATGATAATATTAAAATATATCCCAACCCTGCAAATTACAAGATAATTATTGACTGTTTGGTAAATCAAAAAACAAAATTACAAATTTACAACATGCTTGGGGAATGCATTTTGCAAAGAGAGTTATACGATAAAACCAGTAAGGTTGACATTAATTCACTGGCAGATGGAATATATATAATTAAACTAACAGGTAATAATTGGACTGTTCAAAGAAAGCTAATTAAAAATAAAACCCCCGGCCGACAGTGAAGAAACAAAAAGTACTTACAAGCCCAACTTCAAACTTGTAAGTACTCGTAAATACTTCTTTAATGTTCTACTATAACTTTCAGCTTCGTCTGGTTTGAATATGCATCAGTGATGTTGATCAGATATAATCCTGATGGAAAGCGGGACACATCAATTTTATTAATGTAATTGCTTCTATATACAACCGAACCAAGCATGTCATAAATCTCAATCAAGCTTATTTCCTTATTCCCTTTTTCAACCGACAATAAGTTGTTTGCAGGGTTGGGGTAAACTGCAAATTTATTTTCCGGTGTATTTATTTTTGCAATTTCAGTTGCTATTGTAAACTGATTTGAAATAGTATAAGCGCCATAAGTAGTAGGATGAATGAGGTACCTTACGCATTTAACATAATAAGTACCGGCTGTAAGGTTGGTTTTCGTCATCGATTTATTGAAAGTATCACAATCGAAAGAATAAGTAGATGCAAGCTCCGTCAAACTGTCCTGATCGTACAAGTATGCTATTAAGCAAACAGTTGTGTCGGAAATGGTATTAACAACAAGGTCGCCAGTTGCAGAAGTGGTTATTTTATACCAGTCTGTAACATCAGTTATATTATTGCCATAATACCCGATATGTCCTGTACGGCTGTCGTCAACAGGGAGATTAACAGCATACAAAGCAAAATTATCAGGCTCTGCATCGTTTGTTAAATTTGCAGGAGTGAATATGTCAGATATAGTATAAGCACCATAGTAACTGGCATTCCAAAGAATACATTTAATAAAATAAGTTCCGGCTGCAAGATTATTATATATCATAGTTTTGTTCACTGTGTCACAAATAAATGAACTGGTAGATACTAATTGTGTTACACTGTCCTGATCGTACAAGTATGCTACCATGCACAAAGTTGTGTCGGTGCTGGTATTAACGACAAGCCTGCCGTCAGCAGGAAGAGTTACTTTATACCAGTCATCAGTATCAGTAAAATCATTCCCATAAAAACCTATGTGCCCTGTAAGAGTGTCGTTGACGGGTATATTTACAGGTGTTTTGGCAGTATTATTGGGTTCAACATCGTTTGTCAAATCAGCAGGAGTGAACACATCAGATATTGTATAGGCTCCATAGTAACTAGCATTCCATATTATACATTTAATAAAATAAGTTCCGGCTGCAAGGTTATTATATATTATTGATTTATTAAAAGAATCACAAGGAAATGTATTTGTGCTTGCTATTTGTGTTGTGCTGTCCTGATCGTACAAGTATGCAGCCAAACACAAAGTTGTATCTGTTACAGTGCTCAGAACAAACTTTCCGTCGGACGGAAGAGTTATTTTATACCAGTCGTCAGTATCAGTAATTTTATTGCCATAATAACCTATATGCCCCGTACTGTTACCGTTAACAGGAAGGGTTAATGCTGTCACCAGAGTATTATTAGGCTCTGCGTCATTTGTTAATCCGGCAGGAGTAAACTCGTTGGATAAGGTATATGAGCCGAAGTCATGGTCGTATACTATGCTCCAAAAGTTCATGTAATTTTTAATGTAATATGTACCTGCGGCAAGGTTGTTATATGTTATTACTTTTATGCTGTCGTCGCATAACGTTCCTGATGTGCTTTTCAGGGATGTTATTGTATCCTGGTCAAAAAGTTCCACCTGAAAACAAATAAAAGGTTTTGCTTTTACTGTAACTGAAAGTTTTCCGTCGGATGGAATTGTAACTTTATGCCAGTCGGTTGAATCCTGCGCTCCTTCTTTCCAATATCCTATATGACCTGTAAGAGAACCATTGACAGGTAGAGTTATTGCATCTTTTGCATATTTATTGGGTTCTGCATCGTTTGTTAAAGTTGCAGGATGAGAAGTTACTATTATTGTATAACTTCCTGTACCCATATAATATCTTCCAACATTAATATAATATGTTCCGGGTGATAAGCCATAAGAATAACATACCGTGTCACCTGTTTCAATTTCTTCCGAAGGAGGTGTGGCTATTGTATCAGGACCATAAAGAGAAAACCATGGTGAAATGTTAGTGGAAATAACTGTAATAACAATGCTGTCATCAGCAGTTACCGTAAATTTAAACCAGTCGTTTTCCACAGGCAACCCTGTTGTGAATGTTCCGTTATCAAGAACACCCAATGTTAACGTGTTTGCCTGCCATGCATAATCATTTGGTTCTGTTTCTGCCATTACAAAGAATGGAACAGAAAGAAATAAAACAGCAAAAAGTAGATTTTTCATAGATTTTTTTGTTTTAGTATTTAAATAATCAGGTTTTTATTAATGATTAAACAAAAATAAAAGATGATTTTTAAAAAAACAAATATTTCTATGCTAACCTATACTTTTTTTACTACGAACTATTAACAGTAAACTACAAACGACTTCTAATGCCCGACAATAAGTTTCGTTTTCAGCGAGTTGTAATTTACATCCGTAATATTTATCAGA
>JAQUPB010000155.1 GCA_029004185.1 Bacteroidales bacterium
TATGTTTATTATAATATTTTTATTGTTAATTTAGTTACTAAAACCACAAAAATATACTAAAAAAAATCAGATTTTACCTTTTCGCTTAGATTAGCATTTATTGCAGAAATTCTTTTTATTTTATTTTTAACACAAATAATTTTAATAAGAAAAACCAATAATTATTTTTTCCTTTATTTACAGCGATTTCCGCATCTTTTTAAAATTCCTTTTTATTTATAATAAAAAAAAACTCATAAAAAGTGTTTGAAAGTTGTTGAAAAGTTTTATCGCTCTAATTGTTTGGAGAAAAGATAAATAATAATTTTTCCTTTAAAAAAAATTTACTATTTTTGATATAAATAATTTTAAACTAAAATTTATGCGAGCAATTCTCTTAAGTGCATTATTTCTGCTGAACACAGTCATTTATACGCAGGATTACGAACCAGACAGGGTAAATTTATATGTTACTGTTACCAACAGCAACAATCAACCGATTCCATTTATCGAAATAACTTTAATTGCAAAAGATGATAAACAGCAGTTGAAAGGTGTTACGGACAACAAAGGGAAATTCCAGTTTATAGCAAAACTTGGCAAAACTTATGTCGTGAATTTTAAAGACAAACAGAATCATTCCGAAATTATCATTCCAACGAAATACGTGGGGACAATGGTGAAAACAATAAAATACGATCCTCCCGCAAACACAAATTTAAATACGAAATCAAATATTCCCGATACAATAAAACAAACTTTTTCTTCAGGTGAAAGACCATCTGAATCGGAAATATTAATAATGCTCGAAATATACAATGACAAAGATTTGCCCTTGAAAAATTATCAAGTACGATTATTCTGCAAAAAAATAAATAAAGTATACGTTTCAAAAACTAACGAAAAAGGAACAGCTTTTTTCATAGTGCCTTTCAACAATAATTATGACGTGGGACTTGACGACATAAATAAAGTGGTTTCCATAAATGTGCTTGCCGACCGCCCGGGACTGACTTATTTTGAGCATCTGAGCTATGTGCCCACTGTTGTTGAAGAAACGAGAAAAAATGATACTATTCGTCAGGTTTTGCCCGAAAATGCAGGTCCCACAAATGCAAGAATTTTTGTCCACCTTCTTGTAACCGACCTTGACAGCAAACCGTTACCCAACGAAAAAATTTATCTCAATGTTGTTGAAGAAAATACAGTTTATACAACAACTACAAGTAACAATGGTTATGCCTCATTTCTTGTTCCAAAATACAAAAAATACAAATTAAGTTTTTTATACGAACGGGACGTGGATTTGCTTGATTATTCAAAATCCGAACCATACAGTTTGCACACAACAGAAATAGAATATCAGTACATGGGTTCGGCAAAAATTGAAGAACATTACAAAACAGCAAAAAGGGATGCAAAAGGATTTAAAACCGAATTCATGGAAGTAAAAATAAAACCTGTTCCTTTTGATAAGAAAATCAAAAAAACAAAAGACGGTTTTGACATTGAATTTGACAGCACAGCAATCACAAACTCTCCAGCTGTTTACAAAAATAAAATGTTCATGAGTGAAGGATATTATTCAAGGGATTTTTACGGATTCGATTCAAAAACCGGCAGAAATATTTGGGGTGTAGAACTCGCCGAAAGCGGTGCATCTTCAGCAGTATGCGATTCCGATATTGTTCTTATAAACACCGAATCATGCACTTTATATGCCATTGATATAAATTCGGGAAGATTGCTGTGGTCAAAATGGCTTGGTCCTTACATTTATTCAACTCCTTCTGTTGCCGACGGAAAAGTTTTTACAGTTTATCCTAACGATTTGTTTGTTTATTCTTCAGAGGAAAAAATTGTAAATGAATTTGTACTTGTATCGTTTGATTTAAAAACAGGAAAGACAGTATGGCAAAACTGGCTTGATGCCGAAGTTCTTGCCTGCCCTGTTATTGCTGCCGGCAAAGTTTATGTTACTACAATGTCGGGACGACTTTACCAGTTTGATGAAAACACGGGGAATATGCTAAACACAAATGTTGCCTATGCACTCACGCCGCCGACTGTCGCCGCCGGAAAGATATTTGTAATTGTACGAGACAAGCCAAACAGCATGAATAAGGTTATGGCAATTTATGATGAAAAAACCCTGAAACTAAAAAAACAGGTTCCTGAAATAAGAGGAAAAATTATTTATGAAAAAATGTCGGGAGAATCGGCAAGCACAACAATGAAATTCAACGACAGTCGCCCGGTATATTACAACGGCAGAAATTATAATGTTGTAGGAAACCGCCTTATATGCTCAAGTCCGGAGGACGGTTCAATAATCTGGTCGGTTATGTTTTACGACCCGACAAAAGTCGTTGCTGAAAATACAAATTCAACAATAATGCCTGTAATTGCAGGAGGAAAATTAATTGTCGCTTCACCGAACGGTGAAATACAAATTTATAATCCTGCCGACGGAAAATTAATAAAATCATTTGCCACGAATGCAAATTTCTGCACCGAACCCGTTGTCAACGACGGATGGATTTATATAGGCAACAAAAACGGAAAACTCATTTCAATAAATACGCTCGATAAAACTATTACAGGATGGTCGATGTGGGGACTTAATGCCAGACATAATGCGGTTGTGAGATAAAATAGTTTACAGTTTTTAGTTTTCTGTTTCCAGTTGAAAGACACAACCCTTGTTTTTCCTGACTGCCGTCAGGGTTAGGAGGTGTGTCTTTTTTCAATCAATGCAACTTCCCATCCTTATCCAGAACAATCACAAAAGGATTATTAAACCGCGGAGAAATAATTATTTTATCAGGTTCTTTATCTCTTGGCATATAAACACGACCCCCGCAAATAATTCTTCCATCTGATAATATCTCGGCAGTTAAGATATCTGAACTTGAAGGCATTGCTGTCATTGCAAGTGAAGGCAGTTCTGCATCAGGAGGGTCAAAAAAACTCATTTCGCGTTCATAAATCTTTTCAAAAGAATTATTTAAAATTATGATTTTTGCTTTTGAAATCAGATTAACTCCAACGTAATTGTAATTTGAACCATATATCAGATAATTGCCGTTAGCAATGCGCAATATGCCTTTTGCACTTATGCTGTCGAGAGATTTTACCGAAATCACCTCACCTGCCGGCGAGAGCTTAATTAGTTTTGTGTTCCATTTTGCAATTTCATTGTTTTGCTTAGAACATAAATAAATAATATTTCCCCGCTTATCAGCCGATACTGCCTGGTTAGTGAAGTTGCTTTCAGCATCTTTAATTTCTTTTTGCCATATAATTTCGTGCTTGGAATTCAGTTTATAAATAACAGATGTAAATGAAGTAAAGTCATCGTTGTATTTTTTCGCCGGAATGATTATGTTGCTGTCGCTTATGAATAACTGCGATGCTTCTTCGTTTGATTCGCTTTGCATTTTTTTATACCATACCTGAAAAAGCCGTATCAAATCAATCTGGTAAACCGAAATATTGTATTTCTTTGAGTTCCCGCGAACTGTCTGGCATATCAATGCGTTAAATTTATCAACCTGTTCGGCATTACAAATTAATGTTGAATTAAATGTCATTGTTACTTCTTCAGTAGCAGGGTCGCCTTTGGTGTTTATGGTTTTTGTATATGGTTTAAATCCTCCCTCTGCACTTTCAGTCCCGTATATCTTAATTTTTCCGTTTGGGAGAATTATCATGTTTTTTAATTCATATAATGAACCTGTTTCAATCACTTTTCCGGAAATCATTTTAAATTTATTATCAATTATTGCAAAATAAGGCTGAGGATTTTCATTCACCGAATCGGTGGCAATACCTAAAAGATAAATATTGCCGTCGGAAGATTCCTTAATATCAATAATGCGCTTATTCGGATAATATTTGCCGGGGGAATCATAATAATAAATCCCTGTCTGAGAGAATGCAGTATTAATGCAACATAACGATGCAATTAAAAAAGCTGCTGATATAATTTTATTTTTCATGATTGATGTTTTTGAAATTAAATATATAAACAAAGTTAAAAAAATTTGCTAAACAGAAGTAAGAAGTAAGAAGTAAGAAGTAGGAGGTACGAAGTATGAGGTAAAATGTTTATGGTTTGTTGCTAAATTGCTGAATTCATACTTCGTACATCATACTTCATTTTTCTTACATTATAAACCTAAAATTTCAACTACAAATAATTTACTAAAAATGATTTTCACAATTGCATAATATTTATTATTTTTATAGTTCAATTAAAATCAAATTCTTATGCTAAAAAGAATCGCAATCTCTTTTGTCGCATTGCTAATGTTGAACAATGCATTTTCGCAGGAAAAAGAACCGAGAAGCGTTTTTGATAAAAAATTCGATGTTTTTTATGTTAATCCGGAAAAGGCTTGCAACATATGCGTGCAGAGAATTAAAAGTCAACTCACAGCATCAAAACCGAATAATGATTCCCTGTTTTATTATTATCTGTTTTTGGGAAGAAGTTATTACGAACTTCAAAAATACGACAGCATATATCCTTGTTTTCGTGAAGCATTATTATATGCAGGCAAAACTAAAGACATAGAAAAAATTGACAATGCCATTATAACAATAACAGAATTTTTTACAAAAACATTTGATGAAAATATTGAACTTTCAATACCTAAAAGAAAAAATGAAACTTCCGATGAATTTTATTTCAGAGTGAAACGTGTTTTGAAAATAAATGCAGATTCAATGTGGGTAGTTCTTTCAGGCGGTGAGTTTGATGGTATTTTCAAGGGCGCCAAAGGTGAAGCATTCGGAATATACAGCGCCGAAGTCAAGGGCAGGGAAAACCGCAGTCTGGGCAGTGCCGAAGTGATTTCTGTTACCCGCAATTCCTCAACAGTGATTGTCAATCTTCACGACACAACAGGATGGCAATCGAAAGTCAACCGTGGCGATATGGTCCGGTTGCCCGCTATTACCGATAAAAAATCCTACAAAAGCATTTTATTTGAACTTGCACAAATGAATATTGATTTCAACAATGTCAGCAGTGAGCCTTTGTACCATGCAAGACAGTTTCTTTTTGATGATAACCGCGAGTTTGAAGAATTCGTGCTTAAACTTATGTGCAAAGATGTTGTTGCAACAGCCGATATGATAAAGCCTTTGATTCCGGAAAATCCGCAGTGGGATATTCTTATTAAAAGCGGAAAATACGGCGGAAAAAAGATGGTTGATGTAATGGCTGAAGTTACTCCCAATGACATAAGGTCGTTTCTTTCATTTATTAAAAGTTTTCCCGGAAAATATATGGGACATACGTGGAAAATCAATGAAATCTTTGCGACATGGATTATAAATAACAGTCCGCTTGGCGAAGAAGATTTGAAAAGTATGCTTTTAACACCAAAAAGCGATGCCGAACTGGATACAATTTTCGCAAAATACAAAACCGACATAGAAGACCTTGAAATGCAGATACGACTGCAGATATATGCTGAAGATTCCGCCTCTGACGGAAAATTTGACGGCGCTTATAAATGCAATACAATCCTCACTAAAATGGCAGATTTTTATAACAATGAAAGATGGAAGGCATGGGCTTTTTACGACAGGGCATATATACTTGACCGCCAGGAAAAATATGACGATGCCATTGCCGCTTACCTTAAGGCAAAGGAAATGTTTATCAAAACAGGTGACGTAACAGGACAGGCATTTTCGGTGAATAACGTTGCTGTTATTTACAATTCACAAAGTAAATATAACGATGCTTTGAAATATTATGAAGAAAGTTTTCAGATAAAAGTTAAAACTTTTAAAGCCGACAGTTCCGACAATACAATTAAAAATATTGCAAATTCACTTATTGGCAAAGGACAATGTCTTGTCAACCTCAGTCGTTCCACTGAAGCTTATGAAGTATACCAGCTGGCGCTGAAATATCTTGAAAAATCAAATTCATTCAGTCTGGTGACCAAGCGCGCCGACCTTTATAACTCAATGGGAAAAACACAAAAAAATCTCGGTAATTTAACTGAAGCCAAAAAATATTATAACATGGCTCTTAAGATTAAACGTGAACTTGGCGACAGAACAGGCGAAGCCGATATACTGGATAACATCGCTTATATAACCGACAATACTGCCGAAGCAAACATCATGTATCAACAATCTTATCAGATAAAAATTGACCTGGGCGATAAAAGCGGAGCGGGATTTTCAATGTCGAACGCAGGACAGACATACTGGACACTTGGCGAATACCAGAAAGCAATAGATGCACATAATCTTGCAGTGAAATTAAGGACTGAAGCAAATGACAGTTCAGGTCAGGCGTATTCATATTCAAAGCTTGGCGGATTGTACAAAGCAAGCGGTGAGCCCACCAAAGCCATTGAAAATTATAATAAGGCAATTGAAATATATAAGAAACTCGGCAAAAAGAAAGAAGTGGCTGATATTTATAATGACCTTGGAGCAAATTTTAAAAAAGTTAAAGATTATGAAAAGGCATTGGCAAACTATACCGAAGCAATGAAAATATTTGAGCAGATTGAAGCCAAGACCGATCTTGCAAACAGTTATACCGATATTGCCTCGATTTATTTTTCATTAAAAGATTTTATTAAAGCCAAAGAATTTGAATTAAAAGCATTGAAGTTACAAAAGGAAACCGGCGATAAGGAAGGTCAGATATATGCTTATCTCACACTCGGTGAAGTAGCTTTTATCTATGATTACAGACCGGATTCCGCATTGCTTTATTATCAGGAAGCATTAAAACTTGCAGAACTTACCGACAGCAAATCAAACATTGCATACTGCAAAACATACATTGCAAGATTGAAAAATTCCAATGGCAAAACAGCTGAAGCATTTAAGCTTTTCGAGGAAAATCTGAAAACATATCAGGAACTGAAAGACAAGACCTCAGAAGCGGAAATGCTATTAGAACTTGGCTATTCAAAATTAAACAGCGGCGACTTTACTGCTGCGGATGATTATTTTTCAAAAGTAACCGAAATAACAAAAAGCAGCAACGATAATTATAATCTGGTACAGGCAATTGTAGGACAAAGTGAAATTTTACGACTGAAAGGCGATTACAAAGGAGCTTTGGAACTCGCAAACAAATCCCTCGAAATAAATAAACAGCAGGAAAACTACTGGGGCGTGGCAACATCCAATCTTGTTCTCGGAAATATAAATAATGAAATGGGCGATTATAAAGCAGCACTTGCATACTATCATTTGTCCGACAGCATTTATACATCACTCGGTGTTGAAATATCGAGAACAACACCATTGA
>JAQUPB010000156.1 GCA_029004185.1 Bacteroidales bacterium
ATTATAAAGTTACAAAGTTATTAAGTTACAAAAGTAAAAAAATCATTGTTGTATTATTAAAATATTTAAAAATACATCGAATTGCTCTATTTCCAATATGCTGTTATGTATGTCGCCACCCACGGGGCTTAAATTTGTGTCTTGTTTCTTTCTACCAACATACCGCCTCTAACGAGGCTAATAAAAAAGCACCGTAGGTGCGAAATGTTGGTAGAAAAGCCAAATACGAATATTATTGAAGTGCCGTAGGTACGAAAGTAAATAAAATTAAATCTGATAACAGTTAAAAATAATGTTGATTTAGGTATTTTTCAGCTTAGCCTGAAGCCACTATTAATATCAGACAAAATATAAAAATGATTTCCGATTTAGCTTTTATAAATCTCATAGGTTTTTTTAATACCATCCGCAAGTGAAATTGTTGGTTTCCATCCGAATTTTTTAATTTTTGAAACATCAAGTAATTTTTTCGGACTGCCATCGGGTTTTGTGGAGTCGAAATCTATTTCGCCTTTAAATCCTACAATTTCTTTTACTAAGAATGCAAGTTCTTTAATCGTCAAATCTTCTCCTATGCCAATGTTTACAATTTCTTTCTCATTATAATTATTCATAAGAAAAACACATGCTTCGGCAAGGTCGTCAACATTTAAAAATTCGCGGTAAGGGGTTCCTGTTCCCCATATTTTAAAAATTGTTTTGTCTTTTGCAATAATACCATACTTTTCCAGTAATTCAATTATTTCATTATTTTTAAATTTATCAACATCTATGTTTCTGAGAGGTCTTTTCCTGAAATCATTTTTTATTGCATCAAAATCTTTATTTTCCATACATTTTGCCAAATGCATTTTGCGAATTAAGGCAGGTAACACATGGGAATTTTCCAAATCATAATTGTCATTAATTCCATAAAGATTTGTCGGCATTGCAGAAATAAAATTACAACCATACTGAGTTCTATAAGATTCGCAGAGTTTAAGTCCTGCAATTTTTGCAATAGCATAAGGTTCATTTGTATATTCAAGTTCGCCGGTAAGAAGGTATTCTTCTTTTATAGGCTGAGGAGCAAGTTTCGGATAAATGCATGATGATCCGAGAAACAAAAGTTTTTTTACTTTATTCAAATAAGACACATGAATAATATTTGCTTCAATCATTAAATTAATATAAATAAAATCGGCACGGTAAGTGTTATTTGAATGTATTCCGCCTACTTTTGCTGCCGCCAGAATAACATATTCCGGCTTTTCTTTTTCAAAAAAATCATTTGCTGCTTTCTGATTTGTTAAATCAAGTTCTTTCTCATCTTTAAAAATAATATTTAAAAAACCTTTTTTCTCAAGATTTCTTTTTATTGCAGAGCCTACCATTCCTGTGTGTCCTGCAATATAAATTTTAGAATTCTTTTCCATTATTAAAAAGTTTAAGGTTCAAAGTCTAAAGTTTATAGTTTCTGAATTTTGTAGTTTGTGCCATCTAACTGAAAACAGGAAACCGAAAACTTTGAACAAATTTTTTACTAATTATAAATTACTTAATGACCAATAAATTTTTAACAACAAACCACAAACACTTTAAACTGCAAACTTTATTTCTGGTCGGTATTGATAGTTTTAAAACCTTTGTCTCTTAAAATTTTATCTCTTTTAAAAAGTTCGATATCGGCAGCTACCATTTCCTTTACAAGCGAATCAAGATTATATTTTGGCTTCCAACCGAGCTTTTGTTTTGCTTTTGTGGCATCACCTATTAACATATCAACCTCCGTGGGGCGGAAATAATTTACATCAACAGCAACAACTTCTTTTCCTGTTTCAATTTTATAATCTTTATTTTTCGATGATTTAACAATACCTTTTTCTTCAATTCCTTTGCCTTTAAATTCAAGCTCGACTCCTATTTCATTAAATGATTTTAAAATAAAATCCCTCACACTTGTTGTAATGCCTGTAGCTATTACAAAATCGTCGGGTTTTTCCTGCTGCATCATAAGCCACATTGCTTCGATGTAATCTTTTGCATGTCCCCAATCGCGCTTTGCATCAAGGTTTCCCATATATAATTTATCCTGTAAACCCAAAGCGATTCTTGCAACTCCTCTTGTAATTTTTCTTGAAACGAAAGTTTCGCCTCTCATAGGAGATTCGTGGTTGAACAAAATTCCGTTGCATGCAAAAACATTGTATGCTTCGCGATAGTTTACTGTAATCCAATATGCATATAGTTTTGCCGCAGCATATGGCGAACGCGGATAGAACGGCGTTTTTTCGGTTTGCGGAATTTCCTGAACAAGTCCGTAAAGTTCAGAAGATGATGCCTGATAAAATTTTGTTTTATTTGTTAAACCAAGTATTCTTATGGCTTCTAAAATTCTGAGAGTACCAATTCCATCAACATCGGCAGTATATTCGGGTGTTTCAAAACTAACTTTCACATGCGACATTGCACCGAGATTATAAATTTCATCGGGTTGTGTTTCCTGGACAATACGAATGGTGTTTGTAGCATCGGATAAATCGCCGTAATGAAGTTTGAATTTCAGATTTGCTTCGTGGATATCCTGATACAAATTATCGACTCTCTGCGTGTTGAACAATGATGCTCTGCGTTTCATACCATGAACAACATATCCTTTTTTCAATAAGAATTCGGCAAGATACGCTCCGTCTTGTCCTGTTATTCCCGTTATTAATGCTACTTTCATTTTTTATAAAGTTTTATGTTATGCAAATTTACAAAGTTATACTGAAAATGTGATAAACTTTGATATTTTTTAAACAAAGTTAATTGTTAATAGTTAATCGTTAATGGTTTTAGCTTATTCCGATTAACAATTAACGGATAACTATTAACAAGAAACAAAGAAGAGTATAAATTTTAAAATCATATTTCATTTATGATGATACGATTCGTTTTTTATAATAGTAAAAGCCCTGTAAAGTTGTTCCATGAAGAATAATCTCACCATCTGATGGGAAAATGTCATTAATGAAAGTGACAATAAAAAGTCTGCTCTTTTATAAACTTCTTCGGAAAATCCATAAGCACCACCAACTATAAAAATCAAATTTTTGACACTTGCATTCTGCTTTTGGATAATAAAGTTTGCAAACTCTTCTGATCTCATTTGTTTTCCTCTTTCGTCAAGCAAGACAATATAATCAGATTTGTTTATTTTTTTAATTATTTCTTTTCCCTCATTAATTTTTAATTGTTCAATATTGCCTGAAGAATTCTTTTTGATTTCAGGTATTACAACAAAACCAATATTAATATAATGTTTCAATCGTTTTTCAAAAATATCAATTCCTTCAATTAAATATTTATCATTTGTTTTGCCAATAACAAGAAAAGTTATTTTCATTTTAAAAAGTTTAAAGTTTAATGTCTAAAGTTTAAAGTTTCGAAATTTTGCAGTTTGCGCCATTTAACTGAAAACAGGAAACTGAAAACTTTGAACTTTTTAAATTACGTTCTGCAAAACTCCCATAAAACTATTCCAACGCTCACAACGATGTTAAAAGAATGTTTTGTTCCGAATTGCGGAATTTCAAGGCATTCATCAACTATTTCCATCACTTCTTCCGAAACTCCGTTAATTTCGTTTCCAAAAACGAAAGCATACCTGCAACTTTTTTCTCTCCTGAAATTATTCAGAAAAACACTTTCTTTGGCTTGTTCAACTGCAATAATTTTAAAATTATTTTTTTTTAGTTCACTTATTGCATCAACCGTATTTTTAAAGTATTTCCATTCTACCGATTCGGTGGCGCCAAGAGCGGTTTTATGAATTTCCTTATTCGGCGGTTGACCTGTTATTCCGCATAAATAAACCCCTTCAACAAGAAAAGCATCCGCAGTGCGAAAAATAGAACCAACATTATTCATGCTTCTCACATTGTCTAAAATAATAATTACCGGAATTTTCACTGCACTTTTAAATTCTTCAACCGACTTGCGTTTCAGTTCTTCGTTTTTTAATTTTCGCATACTGAAATGAATAACTATTTTTAACAAATTTAGAATTTATTATTAATTTAGTAAATAATTTACAGAAAAGCGCCTTCGCGAGAAAAATATTTTACCGCAAAGACGCAGAGGCGCAAAGAAAAAATATGAACTGGAATAGTTACATAAAAGGATTTGAGTCATATCTTAAGCTGGAAAAATCACTTTCTAGCAATTCCATTGATGCATATACTCACGATATTGCCAAACTAGTTCAATTCATAGAATTAAAAAAACAGGAATTAAATCCCGAAAAAGTCGAACTATCGCATTTGAAAAATTTCATAAAATGGGTGAATGAATTGGGAATAACGGCTACGTCGCAGGCAAGAATTATTTCGGGAATAAAAGCATTTTACAAATATCTTTTACTTGAAGATATAGTAAAAAGCAGTCCTGCCGAATTGCTTGAAGCGCCAAAAACCGGAAGAAAATTACCCGATATTTTAAGTATTGAGGAAATCGACAAACTTATTGCTGCAATTGATTTAAGCAAACCTGAGGGCGAACGAAACAAAGCCATGCTCGAAACGCTTTATAGTTGCGGCTTACGTGTATCGGAACTTATCAACATGAAAATTTCAAATGTTTTTTTTGATGCCGGTTTTATTAAAATTACAGGAAAGGGCGATAAAGAAAGATTGGTTCCTGTCGGTTCAGTTGCCAAAAAACTTTTAAAATCATATATCCGCAATGTAAGAAGCCACATAAGCATTTTAAAAGGAAACGAAGACTTTGTATTTCTGAATAAACGCGGTTCAAAACTCACACGGGTGATGGTTTTTATGATCATCAAGCAACTTTCATCAAAAATCGGTTTAAAGAAAAAAATAAGCCCGCATACTTTCCGCCATTCGTTTGCCACCCACTTGATTGAGAGGGGAGCCGATTTGCGCGCAGTACAGGAAATGCTGGGTCATGAATCAATCACTACAACAGAAATTTATACTCATCTCGATCGTGATTTTTTAAGAACCGAAATAATACAATACCACCCGAGAGCATAATTTTTTAAGTGTTTTTTCGTTAATATTCTCAAAATATTGTATCTTAGTTGTTGTTTTATGCGAATGAAAAGGGTTTTATTTTTAATATTATCAGTTTTACTAACTAATCTTGCGTTTGCCACACACAACCGTGCAGGTGAAATCACATATAGATTTATTGGTGATAAAGACCATTTTAAATTTGAATTTAAAATTGTAACTTACACTTATTCTCCAAGCCCTGCAGATAGGGATGAATTACCTCTGGATTACGGTGATCTCAATATCGATACACTCAAACGCATTCCCGATTCAATTGTTCATATAACCCCGGATCTTCAGCGTAATGTATACATGGGAATACATACATTTGAAAATTCCGGAACCTACAAAATATCTCTTACCGACCCAAACAGAAATGCAGGAATAGTAAACATTATAGGACCCGGAGGATCTTCTAATTCTGTTAATATTGTTTTTTATATTGAAACAATTCTTATAATAAATCCCATGCTGGGTTTTAACAGTTCCCCCGAACTGAAGTATCCGCCAATTGACAATGCCTGCATTGGACAAGTATTTATTCACAATCCCGTTGCTTATGATCCGGATGGCGATAGCTTGGCATATCAACTTATTGTATGCAAAGAACAAGATGGCAATAATATTCCCGGATACCGTTACCCTACTGCAAGCAATTCGTTCACGTTAAACTCCGTTACAGGTGATTTGATTTGGGACAGCCCTTTACTGCAAGGCGAATATAATGTTGCCTTTTTAATTAAGGAATACAAAAAAGGCATATTTGTAGGCTCTGTTGAAAGAGACATGCAAATTACAGTTGTGGCATGCAATAACCATCCACCCTATTTCGATAATATTAAAGATACTTGCGTGGTTGCAGGCACCAATCTTACTTTTAAAGTTACTGCCCGTGATAACGATAATCCCACAAATATAACACTTACAGCATACGGCGGTCCTTTCATTGTCAGCAACCCCGCCCAGTTCCTGCAGCCTGTTGTCGGTCTCGATTCTGTTTCTTCAACTTTTTCGTGGGATACGAAATGCGAACATGTTAAAAAAAGCCCATATTCTGCTACTTTCAGGGCAGTTGATAACGGAACTCCTGTTAGTTTGGTTGCTTTAAAAACCGTAAACATCAGAATAGTTGCTCCTGCCCCGACAAACTTAACTGCTTCTCCTATCGGAAATACAATCAAACTGGAATGGGATAAATATATTTGCTCAAATGCAAAAGGTTTTAAAATTTACAGGAAAAACAATGGTCCTTTTGGGTGGATACATGATTGCTGCGAAACAGGGATACCATCGTGGACGGGATATGCGAGAATTGCAACTGTTAACAATGTTAATGATACAACTTTTATCGACAATAACGGCGGTAATGGCTTGATACATGGCAATGACTATTGCTACATGATATATGCCTATTTTGCTGACGGTGCCGAAAGCTGTGCTTCAAATGAAGCATGTACACAACTCAAAAAAGATGTTCCTGTCATCACAAATGTTGATATTAAAACTACCGATATTGCAAACGGCAATATATACGTTGCATGGTCAAAGCCAATAGAAATGGATACAATAGCAAATCCGGGACCATACAAATATCTTATTTATCGCTCAGATGGTTTTTACGGAAATAATTTAATTTTAATTGACTCCAATTCCAATGGCTTAAATGATACATTATACAATGATATTATACTTCCATTAAATACAAAAGATTATCCGAATTCATACAGAATTGCATTAAAAAATAATTACGGCATTATCGGTGAAACACATGTTGCATCTTCTGTTTTTTTGTCAATCGCTCCATTTGATAACAGATTGCTCCTGTCATGGGAAGAGCATGTACCGTGGACTAACAATTCCTATGAAGTGTACAGATATAATCCGGGTACAACTAATTTCGATTATATAGCCACAACACCAAATAAAAATTATACTGATACGGGATTGACAAACGGAAGGAACTACTGTTACAAAATTAAAAGCATAGGAGAATATTCCGGAGCAGGATTTATAAAACCTATTATTAATTTTTCGCAGGAAGATTGTGAAATTCCCATTGATGTTGAACCTCCGTGTCCTCCTGTTTTATCAGTTCTCCCAAACTGTGATAATGTGGAAAATATTTTAATATGGACAAATCCAAATCACTTCTGTGCAAATGAT
>JAQUPB010000157.1 GCA_029004185.1 Bacteroidales bacterium
CTTATAGCAAGGATCTTTGCTATTGTTAAAAGAGGGACGCCATATGTTGACATTCTTAAATTTGCAGCTTAATTTTGTTAATAACTTTTATTATTTTTACTTTTTTTTATCCTAGAATACTGACGGACGAAATGAAATCATTAAGTCGAATTAACCCCGACAACGAAATTCGTCGGGGTAAGTATCACTAACTAAATTTTAAATATATGAAAAAGAAAATCGTCATTCAGGGAGCACAGGGTGCCTTTCATGAAATTGCAGCATTTTATTATTATAAAGATGAAGAAATCGAAATTGTGCCTGCCAATACTTTCAAAGATTTATTCAAATGCCTGAAAAAAAACGAAGCTGATGCCGGGATTATGGCAATTGAAAATTCCATTGCCGGAAGCATACTGCCCAATTATGCGATGCTTCAGAACTCAGGCCTGGAAATTGAAGGAGAAATTTATCTGAGAATAAAACAGAATCTTGCCGCTTTGCCCGGACAGAAAATAAAAGATATAAAAGAAGTTTATTCTCACCCAATGGCTATTATGCAATGCGAAAAGTTTTTCAATGAACATCCTAATATCAAACTAATAGACAGCGTTGATACTGCTTTGAGTGCAAAAGAAATAGGAGAAAAAAAATTATACGGAATTGCAGCAATTTCTTCATCACAAGCGGCAAAAAAATACGGACTTGAAATTCTGGCAGACAGCATTGAAACAAATAAAATGAATTATACCCGTTTTTTAATCATTTCAGGGAAAAAAGAAAACAGGGAAATAGTAAATAAATCTGCCATTACTTTTGCCCTTGAACACAGAATCGGCAGTTTATCAAAAATTCTTTCGATTTTTTCTTTTTACGATATCAACCTTACCAAAATACAATCAATGCCGATAATAGGTAAGGACTGGGAATACCAGTTTTATGTAGATGTGGTTTTTGACGATTATAAAATTTATAAAAATTCGCTGGTTGCTATAAAGCCATTTACAAGCAGTTTGATAATACTCGGTGAATATATAAAAGGAAATACAATAATAGAATAAATTATTTCAAATACTTTTTTAATATATGAATGTAAAATTAGAACTTGAGCCTTTATTATCTGAAGGTGTTCCTTCAGTCAGACCATTGATAATTGCAGGTCCGTGCAGTGCAGAAAGCGAAGAGCAAACACTTGAAACCGCCAGAGCACTTTCAAAAAACGGAATAAAAATATACCGTGCAGGTGTATGGAAACCCCGTACACGTCCCGGTGCTTTTGAGGGGCATGGCTCAAAAGCATTGCCATGGCTGAAAAAAGTAAAAGAAGAAACGGGAATGTATGTTGCCGTTGAAGTGGCAAATGTAAAACATGTTTACGAAGCTTTGAAAGCAGGCATAGATATACTCTGGCTTGGCGCACGAACCACTGCAAATCCTTTTGCCGTTCAGGAAATTGCCGATACACTAAAAGGTGTTGATATTCCCGTTTTGGTAAAAAACCCTATTAATCCCGACATTGAACTCTGGATAGGAGCAATTGAAAGATTAAATATTGTTGGAATAAAAAAACTCTGCGCTGTTCACAGAGGTTTTTCGATTTATGAAAAATCGGTTTACAGAAATAATCCGCAATGGCAGGTTCCAATCGAGCTAAAACGCCGTATTCCAGAGTTGCCTTTACTTTGCGATCCAAGCCATATTTGCGGAAGCAAGGAAAAAATATATGAAGTTTCACAGGAAGCAATGGACTTGAATTTCGATGGATTGATTATTGAAAGTCATATTAATCCCGAAAAAGCATTAAGTGATGCAAAACAGCAACTCAACCCGAAAGAACTTGACGACATTCTGAAAAAAATCATCATAAGAAAACCAAAAGCGGAAAATGGAAGTATTGTCACTCTTGAAGAATTGCGTGCCGAAATTGACATAATAGACGACAGCGTGATGGACATTTTTGAGAGAAGAATGAAAATTGCCGACCAGATAGGAAAATATAAAAAGGAAAAAAATATCGCCATTCTGCAAACACAACGCTGGGGTGAAATTCTTAATAAACGCTTGGAAATGGGAAAAACAAAAGGTTTAGGCAATGAATTTGTTGAAATAATTTTTAAGGCAATTCACCAGGAATCAATAAACCACCAGAATAAGATTATGAATGAAGATAAATAGCCACGAGCTACAAGCCTAGGATTGCGAAAAAAACTGAGTCGACTACAAATCATAAACATTTTTTATTCTCCATTTTATTATTCAAAAGCAAAACATTAGATTTGCAGAACTAACTTTTAATCTAAAAAACATGAGAAAATATTTAATTATGTTAATGCTTGCCGCTTCGCTTGCAATATCGGATAATGCAGCTGCGTGCACAAATTTATTAGTAACAAAAGGAGCAACAGTTGATGGCTCCACAATGATTTCCTACACTGCTGATTCGCACACTCTTTACGGTGAATTATATTATAAACCAGCGAGGGACTACAAGTCCGGCACTATGCTCGACATTTACGAATGGGATACCGGAAAATATCTCGGAAAAATAAAGCAGGTAACTCATACTTTTTCAGTTGTCGGCAATATGAACGAACATCAGGTAATGATAGGAGAAACAACATACGGAGGACGAGAAGAATTATCTGATTCCACTGCAATAATGGATTATGGAAGTTTGATTTACATTGCACTTCAGAGAGCAAAAACTGCACGACAGGCAATAAAAATAATTACTGCATTGATGGCAGAATATGGCTATTACAGTGAAGGCGAATCCTTTTCAATTGCCGACCCAAATGAAGTGTGGATCATGGAAATGATAGGTAAAGGTGTTGGCAACAAAGGTGCTGTCTGGGTTGCAATGCGTATTCCTGATGGTTATGTTTCAGGTCATGCCAACCATGCACGAATTACTACTTTTCCTCTCGACGATACTTTAAACTGTTTATATTCAAAAGATGTAATTTCATTTGCAAGAGAAAAAAAATATTTCAATGGTAATGATGTGGAATTCAGTTTTTCCGATATTTATGCTCCCCTCGATTTTGGCGGTGCACGTGGATGTGAAGCACGCGTATGGTCAATGTTTCGCAGGATAAACAAAGATATGGATGCATTCCTTGATTATGCACAGGGAATAAATTTAAAACATCGTATGCCTTTATGGATAAAGCCCGATAAAAAAATATCTGTTCACGATGTCATGGAATTAATGCGCGACCATTTTGAAAATACTCCGCTTGAATTTTCAAAAGGTATCGGAGCCGGACCGTACGATTGTCCTTACCTATGGCGTCCCATGAGCTGGAAAGTTGACAATGTGAAATATTTTAATGAACGTTCTATTTCCACACAACAAACCGGATTTTATTTTATTGCTCAGGCGCGCGGATGGCTTCCTGACCCGATAGGAGGAATTAACTGGTTTGGCGTTGACGATGCCTATTGTTCTGTTTTCACGCCAATGTATTGCGGCATCACAAAAGTCCCTGAATCTCTCAGGGAAGGAAACGGTTCGATGATGGAATTCAGCGAAACATCGGCATTCTGGCTCAACAACCAGATTTCTAATTTTGTTTATACCCGTTATAGAGATATGATTCCTGAAGTAAAAAAAGTTCAGGCAGAACTTGAAAATAAATATATTGACAATACTGCCAATGTTGACAAGGAAGCGGTTAAACTTTATAAAGCCAATAAAGCCGAGGCAATAAAATATCTCACTAATTATTCGGTTGCACAGGGAACAAATACTTTCAACCGCTGGAAAGATCTTTATCATTATCTTTTTACAAAATATATGGATGGCAATGTAAAAGCAAAAGATACGACTGCTAAAAAAGTAAATTACAAATTTGTAAATCCGAAACTTAAACAGCCCGGATATGGTGATGAATGGTACAAACGCATAGCAAATGATACCGGCGACAGATTTAAAACTCCGGAACAGCAGAAGAAATAATAAGAATACGAAAAGCCGGTTTAAGAAATCGGCTTTTCTTTTGAAAACTTTTTACCTTTGTTATCGTTAATTTTAAATCATCTCGATGCCGGGCTTACCTATATTAAAAATTGACAATCTGTCAGTGGAATTCTCTTCCGATGGTGAAATTATTAAAGCCGTTGACAACATAAGTTTTGAATTAAACAAGGGTGAAATACTTGGTATTGTTGGTGAATCGGGCTCGGGAAAATCTGTTACTGCACTTTCGGTTTTGCGTTTGATTTCCTGTTCTCCCGGAAAAATAAGCAGCGGAGAAATTATTTTTCAGAAACAAAACGGCGAAAAAACAGATTTGCTGAAACTCCCGGAAAAGGAAATGCAGAAAATACGGGGAAATGAAATTTCAATGATTTTCCAGGAGCCGATGACATCTCTTAATCCCGTTAAAAAATGCGGAAAACAGGTTACCGAAGCAATATTACAGCACCAGAAAATTTCGAAAAAAGAAGCAAAACAAAAAGCCATTTCATTTTTCGAGCAGGTTCTTTTGCCGCGTCCTGAAAATATTTTTAATTCATATCCTTTTGAAATTTCGGGCGGACAAAAACAAAGGGTGATGATAGCAATGGCATTATCATGTAATCCTCAGATTTTGATTGCCGATGAACCCACAACTGCAATTGACGTTACCGTTCAAAAAACCATTCTTGAATTATTAAAAAATTTACAGAAAGATTTAAATCTTTCGATTATTTTCATCACTCACGACCTGGCTGTTGTATCAGAAATAGCTCAGAAAATATTGGTAATGTTCAAAGGAAAAATTGTTGAACAGGGTAATACTAAAGAAATTTTCGGGTCGCCCGAACATCCATACACAAAAAGTTTACTTGCTTGTCGTCCGCCTTTGAACAAACCGCTTTCAAAGCTTCCGGTTATTTCCGATTTTCTTGAAATAAATAACAACGGTGAAATAAAAAGTAAAAATTCAACAATTGAAAATATTTTAAATGAATATTCTTTGAATATTGAAGAAAGAAAAGCCTTACAAAACAAGCTTTATTCGAAAGAACCCATTTTGCAGATAAAGAATCTTAAAACATATTTTCCTGTAAATGAAGGAATAATTTTTAAAAGTAAAAATCTCATAAAAGCAGTTGATGATATTTCATTTGATGTATATAAAGGTGAAACACTAGGGTTAGTCGGCGAATCAGGCTGTGGAAAAACAACTCTCGGCAGAACTATTTTACGGCTTATTGAATCAACATCAGGACAAATTATTTATAAAGGAAAAGATTTAACCATGCTTTCAAATAAAGAAATGAAAGCGTTAAGAAAAAACATACAGATAATTTTTCAGGACCCGTATTCATCTTTGAATCCAAGAATAACAATTGGTTCGGCAATAGAAGAACCGATGAAAGTTTTCGGGATTTTAAACAATTTTAAAGAAAGAAAAAACAGAACGATTGAAATACTCGAAAAAGTTGGTTTGAACGAATCGCATTTTAACCGCTACCCTCACGAATTTTCCGGCGGACAGCGTCAGCGTATTTGTATTGCAAGAGCACTTGCGTTGAATCCTGAATTTTTAATATGTGATGAATCGGTTTCGGCGCTTGATGTTTCGGTGCAGGCGCAGGTTTTAAATTTATTCAACGATTTAAAAAAAGATTTCGGCTTCACATATATCTTTATTTCACATGATTTGTCGGTCGTAAAATTCATGTCGGACAGACTGATAGTAATGAATAACGGAAAAATAGAGGAAATAAATTTTGCCGAAGAAGTTTATAAAAATCCGAAATCGGATTACACAAAAAAACTGATTAATTCCATTCCGAAAATAGAGATTTAAAAAAATAAAAAAATGCCACAGATTCACAGACTTATAAAAATATACAAATAAAAAATCTGTGAATCTGTGGCTTATTTTTTTGGATTTCTGCGGCTTTATGAACAGAAACTTATTAAATTATTTTTTCTTTGTTGTTTCTGCTCACAAGGTAAACACCGCCAAGTATCAAGGCAATCCAGATAATAACCGACCAGTTAATTTTTTCACCGTCAAAAATTCCCCAGATTATAGCACCTACCGGAATAATATATGTTACCGATGCTCCGAACATTGCATCTGTTATTCCTATCAGGTAATAATATGCAATCAATGAAAGCGCAGAACCGATAATAGCAAGTATGCAGATATAACCTAAACTGATTAAAGCTCCGTCGTGAGTGAGTATTCTACCTGTAAAATCGGTAAAAGTAAAAAGCATTATTATTGCCGGAACACCAATTATAAAATATCCTACGCTCGTAACCGAAATGGGATCAACATCGCTCAGCCAGCTTTTAATCATGTTTGCATTGAGTGCATAAAGAATGGTTGCAATAATTACCAGAAAACTGAATTGAATATTATTATAAAAATCTTTTTCACTTCCAAAATACAGCAATCCCGTTGCGCCAATCAAACCTACGAAAACACCGAGAATATTATACCATTTCGTATGATATTTAAAAAACATGATTCCCAGAATTAAAGTAAACAATGGTGAAAGTGCATTTAATATTCCTGCAAGCGAACTGTCAATGACTGTTTCGGCTTTTGCAAAAAGATAAGCGGGAATTCCGTTTCCAACAACAGCCGATAAAGCAATAAGTTTTGCTTTCGACCATTTTATTTTTGATAAACGGAAAATTATAAACGGAATAAGAAAAATGCATGCAATTGAAATCCTCAATAAACCGACTTGTACGGGAGTATAAACATCAAGGCCTCTTTTTATTAAAATAAACGAACTTCCCCAGATAATTGCAAGAGTCAATAAAATGAACCACGCGATAAACGTTTTTGATTTTTTCAATTTTCAGAAAAATTTGTACAAAGTTAACCAAACAAAAAAATAAAGTATGAGAAAGCTCATACTTTATTTAATTGAATCTTACTCAAATTTTACCACGAAGATAAAGCAGCTCTTTTCCAGCCGCCTGGTGTTTTAACATAAAAGTAATTTGAGTCCCATGCAATATCTCCTGTGTTTCCATTTGAATCTGCAGAACTTGAAGGTGTATAAGATGTTGCCAGTCGCAGCTGACTGTAACCGTTTCCTGCCACATGAATTCTTGAAGTGGGAACAGTGTACCCGACTCCATAATCCCATGTACCATCTGCTCATTACCCTTGATCACAACATTTTTCTTTTTATCAACCACTGGCCGCATACACTCATCTCC
>JAQUPB010000158.1 GCA_029004185.1 Bacteroidales bacterium
AAATCCCTGCCGGTAGCGGAAAATATGAATACAGCGAAATGTCAGTATTCTGCTTCTGCCATTGCCGATTACTATGCTGAAAGAATCGAAAGAAACGGCGATTATTATAAATTTTATTTTAATTCCTCTGAATATAAAAATGAAGAAATAAATGTAAGAACGGAAGCTTTTTATAATGTTGAAAATGCAGTTGCGGCAATTGCCGTATGTCTGAATTTCGGTTTGAATATGAAACAGATAAAATTTGCACTTTCCTCTTATAAAGGCGTAAAACGCCGTTTCGATTATCAGATAAAATCGGATAAGATTGTTTACATTGATGATTATGCACATCATCCCGAAGAGCTTAAAGCATGTATTACTTCAGTAAGAAAACTTTATCCCGGTAAAAAAATCACAGGTGTTTTCCAGCCGCACCTTTATACAAGAACAAGAGATTTTGCAGATGAATTTGCAAGAAGTCTGGAATTACTCGATGAACTTATATTGCTCGACATATATCCGGCAAGGGAGTTGCCCGTTGAAGGAGTTAGCGCGAAAATGTTGTTTGATAAGGTTAGTATAGTTAGTAAATTATCATGTTTGAAGGAACAATTGGTCGGTATTCTTAAAAAAAGAGAAACAGAAATTATTTTAACACTTGGAGCTGGGGATATCGACCAGTTGGTGGGGCCTATTAGGGAAATGCTGATTGAAAAATATAAAATAAATAATAATTACATATAAAGTTAATTTATTTGAAATAAAACCCGTTAGGGTTTAGATATTGGTAACCCCGTGCTTCAGCACGGGGTGAAGAAATATGAATGCTTTAAGCGTCGCAAGCAGAAAGTTATTAAACGATTAAAATTTATTATGCGACGGAAAGTAGAGAGTTTATTTATAGATGTTGAATAAATAGGAAATAAAAAATGCTTAAAAATTTAAACATAGAAAAAATCATTTTGACAATTGTGTGGATAGCGCTTATGGGCGGGTTGTTTGTATTGCTTGGCTTTGTTAAAAAAACACAGGATGGTGTTTTATGCAAATCGGTAATTATCTCAATTGATACAACAAATGAAATGCATTTTATAAATGATGAACTGGTAAAAGAAATAATAAACGACAAAGGCGATGTATTTATCGGAAAGCCGGTTTCAGAGATTAACATTTTTAAAACCGAAAAATTACTTCGTGAAAATTATTATATCGAAAATGCCGATGTTTATTCTACGATTTCGGGCGAAATAAAAATAAATATCAAACAACGAAAACCTTTAATAAGAATTGTAAATCTTAATAACGAAAGTTATTACATAGATTCAAACGGTTTTGTAATGCCCGCTTCAAGAAATTTTACGGCAAGGATTCTCATTGCAAACGGCTTTATCTGGGAGCCGTATATTTCATTCAGAAAAGTTATTATTTCAGATAACGATTCTCTGGATAATTCTTCATTGCTTACACAATTATTAATTCTTGCAAAATATGTTTCCAAGGATGATTTCTGGAAAGCGCAGATTGCACAGGTTTATATAAATCTTGACAGGGAAATTGAACTTATACCGCGTCTCGGGAATCATACTGTTCTTCTGGGAGATGTAATTGACATGGAAGAAAAATTCGATAATCTTATGGATGTTTATCAGAAAGGATTTAAAAACACGGGATGGGAAAAGTATACTCTAATTAATTTAAAATATAAAAATCAAATAGTTTGCACTAAAAAATAAAAAAATTATGGAAACATCAGAAATATTAGTTGGTTTGGATGTTGGCACAACAAAAATTGCAGCCATTGTCGGTCGTAAGAATGAATACGACAAAATTGAAATACTCGGAATCGGTCGTTCCGACTCTGTTGGTGTTACAAGGGGAGTTGTAACTCATATTGAAAAAACAGTTCAGTCAATAAGGGCTGCTGTTGATGAAGCGGAAAACAAGTCGGGTGTTAACATAAATGTTGTAAATGTTGGTATAGCGGGGCAACATATAAGAAGCATTCAGCAGAGAGGAACAAGAATAAGAAGTAATGCTGAAACTGAAATCAGTCAGGCGGATATAAACGCGCTGATTGACGATATGTATAAACTAGTGATGCAGCCCGGAGAAGAAATAATTCACGTAATTCCACAGGAATATATTGTGGATAGTGAACCCGGAATAAAAGAACCGATAGGGATGTCGGGGGTTTGCATTGAGGGAAATTTTCATATCGTCATAGGTCAGGTTTCTGCCGCACAAAATATTGTCAAGTGTATAAGCAGAGCCGGACTTGAAGTCAAAAACATGACGCTTGAATCAATTGCATCGTCTGAAGCGGTTTTAGGCAAAGAAGAAAAAGAAGCTGGAGTGGTGCTGGTGGATATCGGCGGCGGAACCACCGATATTGCCATTTTTCAGGAAGGAATAATACGACATACGGCAGTAGTTCCTTTTGGCGGAAATGTTATTACCGAGGATATCAAAATGGGATGTTCAATAATAAGAGAATATGCGGAGTTGCTGAAAATAAAATTCGGCTCGGCACTTGCCAGCGAAAATAAGGAAAATGAAATCGTTTCAATTCCCGGCATAAGAGGAAGGGAACATAAAGAAATTTCCCTGAAAAATCTTGCAAGCATAATACAGGCGAGAATGGAAGAAATCATAGAACAGGTATATTATGAAATTAAAAATTCGGGATTTGAAAGAAAGCTTATTGCGGGAGCTGTTTTAACAGGAGGCGGAGCACAATTAAAGCATCTTATTCAGTTGTGTGAATATGTAACAGGTCTCGATACGCGTGTCGGTTATCCAAACGAGCATCTTGCAAATGCAACTTCCGAAGAATGTACAAGTCCTGCTTATGCAACAGGAATTGGTTTGGTGATAGAAGGATTGGAAAAAGTCGAGAAAAAAAGCCAGGTTGATAAGGCAGTACCAAAACCCGAAAAATCAAGAGGCGGTTTTTTCGAGAAGTTTTTTGCAAAGGGAAAACAGTTCTTTGAAAGCGATAATATCAACTAAAATTGAGATTTTCTGTTAATAAAATATTAATAACATTCTTTCTCATATCTGATTTACAAAATTTATAATTAATACTTTTGAAATAACAAAACTATTAGACATATGATACAATTCGATGCACCAAAAGACCAGTCTTCAATAATAAAAGTTTTAGGTATCGGCGGCGGCGGCAGCAATGCTGTAACCCACATGTTCAATCAGGGAATTAAGGGTGTTGATTTTATAGTTTGCAATACTGATGCGCAAGCCCTTGAACACAACCCTGTTGCCACGAAAATACAAATCGGCGAAAAACTTACCGAAGGGTTAGGCGCCGGCTCAAAACCTGAAATAGGAAGAGAGGCAGCAATTGAAAATATTGATAAGATAAAGGAATTTCTTGGAAATAATGCAAAGATGGTTTTTATTACTGCAGGAATGGGAGGCGGAACAGGCACAGGAGCAGCACCTATTATTGCGGCTACCGCAAAAGAAATGGGAATACTTACTGTCGGCATAGTTACTTTGCCTTTTCTTTTTGAAGGCAAGAAAAGACGAATCCAGGCAGAAGAAGGAATTAAGGAATTGAAAGAACATGTTGATACTCTTCTTGTAATTTGCAATGATAAACTCAGGGAAATATACGGAAATTTGATTCTGAAAGATGCATTTGCTCATGCTGACGATGTGTTGTCAACTGCTGCAAAGGGAATTGCCGAAATCATTACCGGAGCAGGTTTGGTGAATGTTGATTTCAACGATGTGAATACGGTTATGAATAACGGCGGAACAGCTATAATGGGATATGCCACTGCAGAGGGTGAAAACAGAGCTCTTGAAGTTGCCGAAAAAGCGCTCGCCTGTCCTATTTTGAATGATAATAATATTAAGGGAGCAAGTCAGATATTGCTTTATATAAATTCAGGAACTTCGAAAGAAGTTACTATGGATGAAGTGGGAGAGATTTCCGAATTCGTGCAGAATGAAGCCGGTTCAACAGCAAACATAATCTTTGGTGTTGGATATAATGAAGAACTTGGCGATAAATTAAGTTTAATAGTTATTGCTACAGGGTTTAAATCAAGAGATTTTGGACTTTCTACTTCGCAGAAATCAGAAAAAATAATTATCCAGCTCGGAAAATCAAAAGAAGAAGAGTTTAAAAATAAAATTACCGAGCCTCCTGTAATTAAAAAACTTGAAATCGAAGAGCCGCCGCGCCTGCAGGTTGATGTTGCCGTTGCTGAAACTGAAATGCAAATCACCGATGAAGTTAAAGACATAAGCGAAAATGATATTGTAAATACTGTTAACGAAAAAATTCCGGAAGAAGAATTTTTTAAATTAAAAATAAAAGAACCCGTTGACGATTCGGCTTCAGATAAAAAATCGGATGATGTGGCAAGGTTTGCTGAAAGGCAGATGCAAAGCTCAAAAGACAGAATCGCAAGGTTGAAAGAATTAAGTTATAATCTAAAAACCCAAACCGGTAATATCTCCGACCTTGAAAAAGAACCTGCATACGAAAGAAAGAAAATAGAATTTGTTCCACTTGCTCACTCTTCGGAATCACAGGTTTCGAAATTTTCACTCTCTGTTGACGATGAAAAAAAAGGTGAAATAAAATCCAACAACTCTTTTTTACATGATAATGTTGATTAAAAATAATTTGTGAAATTGTGAAGTGGTGAATTTGTGATTTTCTTAACCTTAACCTTAATCTTAACCTCAATCTTAACCTCAAATGGCATTAGTTGATAAAGTAAACGATGACATTAAAGCTGCAATGCTTGCAAGAGAAAAAGACAAGCTTGAAGCGATAAGAGCAATTAAAGCTGCGTTGCTTCTTGCACAAACATCGGGCGAAGCGGTAACGGAAGAAATTGAATTAAAACTTTTGCAGAAACTTGTAAAGCAAAGAAAAGAATCAGCTGAAATTTATAGTTCACAAAACAGGCAGGATTTGGCTGACAAGGAAATTTTCGAAGCGGAAATAATTGAAAAATATTTACCGACACAACTTTCGGAAGAAGAACTTCAAAAGGTGATTGCGGAAATAATTTCGCAAAACAGTCCGGTTACGATAAAAGAAATGGGGAAAATAATAGGCATTGCAAATAAGCAGCTAGCCGGAAAAGCCGATGGAAAGTCAATTGCAGAGATAGTGAAGAAACTTCTTGCATAAAATAGTTTTCAGTTTTTAGTTTTCAGTTTCCAGTTGAGATTTTATTAAATTTTTATGGTAAATTATTCCCTGTGACACTCTGTGTAAAGAAAATAATTATTTTCATACTTTGAGACATCCTCTTTAGGGGCAAATTATCAATCATCATTCAAACTCAAAACAGCCAAGAAAGCTTTTTGGGGGACTTCAACGCTGCCGATCTGGCGCATTCGTTTTTTTCCGACTTTTTGTTTTTCAAGTAGTTTACGTTTTCGCGTAATATCACCGCCGTAACATTTTGCGGTAACATCTTTTCTGACAGCTTTAACGGTTTCGCGTGCAATTATTTTCGAGCCTATGCTTGCCTGTACTGCAACATCAAATTGCTGGCGCGGTATAAGCTTTCTTAATTTTTCACACATCTTTCTTCCGAGCTGATATGAATGTTCTGCATGAATTAATGCCGAAAGAGCATCAACAGGTTCGGAATTCAGCAATATGTCGAGCTTTACTAATTTCGATTGCCTGTAATCAAGAGGATGATAATCGAAAGAAGCATAACCGCGTGAAATGGTTTTTAATTTATCGTAAAAGTCGAAAACAATTTCGCCAAGGGGCATTTCGAATGCTACTTCAACCCTGTCGGTGGTGAGGTAAACCTGATTCTTCAGTATTCCCCGCTTACCAATGCAAAGTGTCATGATTGGTCCCACATATTCCGATTTTGTAATTACCTGCGCAAGGATATATGGCTCTTCTATATAAGCAATTCTGCTGGGGTCGGGCAAATCGGAAGGATTGTTGATTGTGAGTATTTCGTTTTTTGTCGTATACGCTTTATATGAAACGTTTGGAACGGTTGTGATAACAGTCATTTCGGATTCGCGTAAAAGACGTTCCTGAACTATTTCGAGATGCAGCATTCCCAGAAAGCCGCATCTGAAGCCAAATCCCAGGGCGGCAGAAGTCTCTGGCTCAAAAACGAGCGCGGCATCATTAAGCTGTAACTTTTCCATTGCCGTTCTCAGCTCTTCGAAATCTTCGGTGTCAACAGGGTATATTCCCGCAAACACCATTGGTTTCACGTTTTCAAAGCCATGTATTCCTTCAGCAGGATTATTTACATGAGTGATTGTATCGCCGACTTTTACTTCTTTTGCTTCTTTAATCCCGGAAATAATATAACCTACATCGCCTGCTTTAATGCTATCTTTCGGTTCTTTTAACATGCGCAATATTCCTACTTCATCGGCAGTGTATTCTTTGTTTGTATTTACAAATTTCACTTTATCGCCTTTGCGGATTGTTCCGTTGAAAATACGGTAATATGCAACAATTCCCCTGTATGAATTGAATACCGAATCGAAAATCAGCGCCTGCAAAGGGGCGTCAACATTGCCTTTTGGAGGAGATATTTTTTTAATAATTGCCGTAAGAATTTCTTCAATACCGATTCCTATTTTTCCGCTTGCTTCAATTATGTCTTCTCTTTTGCAGCCTACTAAATCTACAATCTGGTCTTTCACTTCTTCCGGATTCGCGCTTTCCAGATCAATTTTATTTACAATCGGTATGATTTCGAGATTATGATTTAATGCAAGATAAAGGTTGGAAATTGTTTGCGCTTCTATTCCCTGCGATGCGTCAACAACGAGCAATGCACCTTCGCATGCAGCAATTGAACGTGATACCTCATATGAGAAATCAACATGTCCGGGAGTATCAATTAAATTTAATTGGTATTTTTCTCCTTCAAATTCATAGTCCATCTGGATGGCGTGACTTTTAATTGTGATACCCCGTTCACGTTCAAGATCCATATCATCGAGCACCTGTTCCTGCAAATCGCGTGAAGAAATCGTATTTGTTGATTCGAGCAATCTGTCTGCAAGTGTGCTTTTGCCGTGGTCAATATGAGCTATGATGCAAAAATTCCTG
>JAQUPB010000159.1 GCA_029004185.1 Bacteroidales bacterium
CCCCCTTCCATTTTGAAAACAAATTTTCATTTTGAAAAAAATCACATTTCCTTGTTTTAGTAAATGGCTGATTTGCAAACTTTCCGGATTTATATTCTTATGGCACGAAAATAGAGTATAGCAGATAGTATTATTATAACATTAATATGTTTGCTCCAAAAAAAATATTATCAGTTAAAAAACTCAGAATTTTTTTTATAGGTGGTGCACGTGATTTGAATGATAAGTCGATTTTTCATAAAATATCTCTTGTTGCCTTCTTTGCATGGATAGGACTTGGTTCTGATGGTATTACTTCTTCATGTTATGGTCCGGAAGAAGCCTACAGAAATTTAATGACTCATACAAGCCTGGCGATTTTTGTGGCACTTGCAACTGCATTTACAATATTTATAGTAAGTACAAGTTATACGCAGATTATTAAATTATTTCCTTTTGGCGGTGGCGGATATATTGTTGCAAGCAAACTATTGTCTCCGACAGTTGGAATGATTTCAGGGTGTTCTCTTTTAATAGATTATGTATTAACGATAACATTATCCATTTCAAGCGGAGCAGATGCAATATTCAGTTTTTTTCCTGCAGAATGGCAGATATTTAAATTAATCACTGCACTTTTAGGAGTAATTATACTTATAATTCTGAACATGCGCGGAGTAAGGGAATCTGTAATGACATTGACTCCTATTTTTGTCCTTTTTATTTTATTACATGTTTTTGTAATAATTTATGTTTTTATTTCACATGCAGGAAATATTGGTGCTGTTGTATCACACACTTCAACAGATATAAATTATACAGTTTCGCAAATCGGAATATGGGGAACAATATTTTTGGTTTTAAAGGCATACAGCATGGGTGCAGGAACTTTCACGGGAATAGAAGCT
This sequence comes from Bacteroidales bacterium, assembly GCA_029004185.1. Taxonomy (GTDB): domain Bacteria; phylum Bacteroidota; class Bacteroidia; order Bacteroidales; family JAHJDW01; genus JAQUPB01. Next base: position 888 of record JAQUPB010000159.1, read on the forward strand.
GTTAGCAATGGTATTCCGGTTTTACGCGAACCTAGAGTTAAAACAGCAAGAAAAACAATGGTGCTTATGGCAACATCTTTATCGTTTATCGTTGTCGGATTAATTGTTGCTTATTCGCTTTACGATGTAAAATTTCAGGAAGGGAAAACTCTGAATGCAGTGCTGTTTGCACAAATATCACAGGACTGGAATAAGAATTTATCTTATTCATTTGTTTTGTTAATTCTAATTTCCGAAGCTGCATTGTTGTTTGTTGCAGCCCAAACGGGTTTTCTCGACGGACCCAGAATAATGGCAAATATGGCTTACGATTCATGGTTTCCGAAAAGATTTATTTCCATAAGCGACCGCTTTGTTACTCAAAATGGAATATTACTGATGGGGATTTCTTCAATTGTTTTGCTTGTAGTTTCAGGTGGTTCTGTCAGGTTTCTTGTTATTCTATATAGCATAAATGTATTTATTACTTTTTCATTGTCGCAGTTGGGAATGGTAAGGCATTGGTGGACTTCAAGAAAACAGGAAAAAGGTTGGCTTCATAAAATTGTTATAAATGGAATCGGATTATTGCTTACTTTATTTATTTTAATTACCGTGATTGTAATTAAATTCACTGAAGGCGGTTGGGTTACATTATTAATAACAGGTGTTCTCATAATTATTGCTATCACAATAAAAAGGCATTATTATTCTGTTACTTTAAAAATGCAAAAACTTCAAACGGAATTAATGACTAATTTTAATGACAGGATTTCAAAGCTTACAAAAAATTATAAAAATGTTTTTACTTCAATAATAAAAAATCCAAAAGCAAAAACTGCCGTAATACTTGTCAGTGATTACAATTCTACAGGAATAACAACATTGCTCAATGTTATAGAATCGTTTCATGGATTATATAAGAATTTTATTTTTCTGCAGATAGGAGTTGTGAATGCACATAACTTCAGAAGTAACGATGAAGTTGAAAAAATAAAATCGCAGATAAATGATGACTTGCAAAAATATGTTAATATAGTTAACGAATTCGGTTATTTTGGAACAAGTTACTGGACTGTAAAAGCCGATGTTGTTAAAGCTTTTGATGAATTATTACCGGAAATTCAAAGGGAATTTCCCGATTTCACTTTTTTTGGCTCGCAACTAGTATTTGCACAAACAAATATTTTATCCAGATTATTGCACAATCATACTATTAATGCGGTTCAAAAAAGATTGCATAAAAAAAATATAAAATCGGTGATTTTTCCAATTAATTTAGAAAATTAAAAAATAATTATAAAAATAAAAATTAATCAGTGTTTGTACATAAAGTTACATAAATAAAAAAACACGCCACAGATTCACAGATTATTAAAAATAATTACATCTGTGAATCTGTGGCGAATTTATACTTTACTTGCAAACATTATTTAACATGATAAAAATTATCACTTAAAATTTTATACAAATGAAAATAAGTATTAAAACAAAATTATATCTGGGCTTTGGATTTTTATTCCTGCTCATAGTCCTGTTGTGGACTTCAAGTTTCTTCTACCTCTACAGGTTAACCAATTATTCGGATGCTATGCTGAAGGATAATTATAAATCCATGGTTTCGGCAAAGCTTATGGCACAAAATCTTGATGAAATCAAAATTTTGCAGACAAAATATTTTTATGCAAAAAATAAATTTCTGGATATGAAACTTTATTCCGAAAAGCTTAATGAATTTAAAAAAAATCTTATAGACGAAGAACTAAACATTACTGAAAAAGGTGAAAAAGAATTAGCAAAACAACTTAGAATGAAATTTGAAAATTATATTAGCTTATTCAATAAAGCTAAGTCTGAAAATATTTTAAATAAAGATATATATCTTAATGAGCTAATACCTGCATATAATGAGGTAAACAACCTGATAATGGATATTTCCGATTTAAATATGAATGCAATCATTAAAAAAAATAATGAATTAAAGGCAACATCTCACAGAGCTTTTCTTTACATATCCATTTTGGGAACACTTTGTTTTCTGATATCATTTTCTTTCTGCCTAAACTTTCCCAGAAATATTGCAAATCCCGTGAAAGACCTTACAAGAGGCATAAGAGAAATTGCAAGAAAAAATTATAACCAGCAATTGTATATTGATTCAAAAGACGAATTCGGTGAAATGGCAGAGGCATTCAACACAATGGCAAAAAAGTTGAGTGAATATGAACACAGCAATGTATCACAGTTGTTATTTGAAAAGAAAAGAATAGAAACTATTATAAGTAAAATGAGAGATGCCATAATTGGCTTAAATGAAAGAAAAGAGATTATATTTTCAAATCCGCTGGCTTGTGAGTTACTTAATGTAAAAGCAGATGATATAATCGGTAAATCCGCTTCTGAAACAGCAGCTAAGAACGATTTGCTAAAAAATATATTTCATGACTTGTTTGATAATTCATATAAAAAGACCGGAAAGGAATTAAAAACATTAAAAATATTTGCTGACGGAAAAGAATCTTTTTTTACAAAAGATATTTTTGAAGTTAATACAACCAAAACCGGAGAAGAAAAACATATTCTGGTTGGATATGTGGTTATTCTAAAAAATATTACAAAATTTCAGGAACTCGATGAAGCAAAAACTAAATTCATTTCAACAGTTTCGCACGAATTCAAAACACCTATTTCGTCAATTAAAATGAGCCTGAAACTTCTCGAAGACCAACGCATAGGCACAGTTAATGATGAGCAGAGGCATCTTATCAAGAGTATAAAAGATGAAAGCGACCGGTTATTGAATATTACAGGTGAATTACTCAACATATCGCAGGTTGAAACAGGAAACCTGCAGCTAAATATTCTGAATGTGGAGCCAAACCAAATAATTGATTATGCTTTTGATGCTGTAAAAATTCAGGCTGAACAAAAGATGATAAGCATAAATGTAACCAAAGAAGGAAATCTGCCGCAAATAAAAGCTGACCCCGAAAAAACTGCCTGGGTGTTGATTAATTTATTATCCAATGCAATACGGCATTCTTCGGAAAAGAGTAAAATTATTGTTGATATCAGAAGAAATGAAAATAAAGTTGAATTTTCCGTAAAAGATTTCAGCGAAGGAATTGAAGATAAATATTTAGATAAAATATTTAACAGATATTTTCAAATCCCCGGCAGCAATAAATCAGGCTCAGGACTCGGTCTTGCTATTTGCAAGGAATTTATTGAAGCGCAGGGTGGTAAAATCTGGGTAGAAAGCGAAATCGGGAAGGGAAGCAAATTCTCTTTTAATTTGAATGGATAAAAATTAATAAGTTTGTTGTTTGTAGTTTGTTGTTATTTTTTAACTACAAACCACAAACATTTTATAATAGATTACCGCAAAAAATTATTTGTTAAGTTTGTCATACAGCATAATCAGTTTCGCAGATTCCTTTTCCCACGACAAATTCTCTCTTATTTTTAAAGCATTTTGCTTTAAAGTATCATAATTTTCTAGACATTTATTTATTGCTTTAATCAAATCATTTTTTTTGTCGCCACTGTAAAAAACCGCATGCCTGAATTCATTTCCCAACTTCACAAATTCGGGCTGACTCGTGCAAATAATTGGTAAGCCCGCCAAACTGTATTCGAAAAAACGATTAGGAAGTGAATGCCAGTGCGATTTCCATTTGGGCTGCCATGTGTGTACAATTCCTATGTCTGCACTTGAAAGCATTGTTCCTATTGCACTTTCAGTAATGTAGTCGTGAATAAAAATTTTATTTTTCAGTTCGGAATTTTTGATTCTTTTTTCAAGTTCTTTGTGTTTTTGAGTGGTGCCGACAAAAAGCAAACAAACATCATCAACTTCAGTTACGGCATCAATAAGCATTTTAATCCTTTTTTCACCAAAATAAAGATTGCCGGAACTTACAATTATTTTTTTATCAAAAGGAATATTGAATCTTCTGTGAAAATATTTTTCATGGTTCAGAGGAAATAAAGGCGGAATGTTTCTTAAGACAACAGGTGCGTCAGATAAGTCGAGGTGTTTGCGCATTTCTTCCGCAATCCCATCGCTTATTGTAATTATTTTATCGGCATGTTTTATTGATTTCTTTTCACAACATATATAGTTTCGCCATATATACCATCCTTTTATTTTTCCCTTTAATGTTCCTATTTCCCTGTAAAAAGGGAAACCTGCAAGATATTCGTGCGAATCATAAATTAATTTAATGTTATTTTTTTTCTTTTTTATTTCAACACCAAGCAGAAACATTTTGTAATCGTGGCAATGCAGAATGTCAAAATCTTTTTTGATTATTTCATTGACGAAGTTTCCTTTAAAAATTTTATATTCTTTGGAAACCGGTCTGTGAATACTTTTATCGAGTTCGCGGACTATTTTTATTTTATTGCGTATTTCATTGTTGGGTAAATCATCATCTCTTTCAGCATAAACTTCAACATCATATCCGTTTTCAATAAGTGTAATAGCTTCCCTTTCAACCCTTGCATCAGATTTAAAACTATTGTCGAGAAGCATTATTACTTTTTTCATGAAAAATAGTAGTCAGAATAATAAGTTTACAAATTTATACAATTCTTTTATAATCTGTGAATCTGTGGCAAATTTGATCGCATGCTAATACTAAGTTAAATTATGCTTTGATTTTATTCAAATTTCCTTATTTTTGCACATCTTTAAACTGAAAACTTTAAACTTTAAACTGATTTAGCCCAGGTGGTGGAATTGGTAGACACACCAGCTTGAGGGGCTGGCGCCTGAAAGGGTGTGCAAGTTCGAATCTTGTTCTGGGCACTAAAAAGAGTTTCGGGTTTTCAGTTTCGGGTTTTCAACAATTATGATTAATATTTGGAATAATAAATTAATAATTTTATGACACTTGAAGGAATGCACTTTTACGAAGTAATCCTGCTCATATTGGGAGGATTGCTGTTTATTTCATGCCTTATCATTTTTATATTAAAATCGGTTAAATCAACTATCCCATATAAGCTAATTTCTTTCTTCATTGTGTCAATTATATGTATAGGTTACCCGAGCATACAAAAAATACAGTTTGAAAACGGCAAGGCAATTATTGAGAAAAAAGCAGATGAAATAATTTCGAAGCCTGTAGCAGAAGTTAACAGTAAACAAAAAGAAGAATTTAATAAAGAAGTAAAAGAAATAGAAAACTCCGACCGTACGATAACCGACCCGAACTTAATAAATAAAATTACAGAAGCTAAACTTAAAATGGGCGATACCGTGGGAGGCAAAGCTTTTATTGATAAAGCCGTAGGTCAAAATCCCGATTTAATCAAAGAAGCAGGAATCAAAACCCAAATAGATAACATCCGAAAATCCAAAAGACCGGTGAGGAAATAAAAAAGTTTAGAGTTTTCAGTTTAAAGTTTTCAGTTAAACCCTAAACAAAGAATGCTGAAGTGTTTTCTTGGCGTCTTGGCGAGAAACCTTTTATCTCGCAAAGCCGCATAGATCGCAAAGTTTCACACAAGAAAATCTGAAATTATAAAGGGTAATTCCGAAAGATTTTTTACAAAAATAATAATAAGTAACCATTATCCTGTTAATTATTTTGTATCGTACGGAACTCCAAATAAATCGAATTACATTATTCTCATCGCGGAAAACTGAAAACTAACTTTTAAAACTCAACTTCTCACTTACAATCTCCGAAATTTTATCAACAGGAATCCTTTCCTGTTTCATCGAATCGCGGTATCGTATGGTAACGGTATTATCCTGCAGTGACTGATGGTCAATCGTAATGCAATATGGTGTTCCTATTGCATCCTGTCTTCTGTATCTTCTGCCTATTGCGTCTTTCTCATCGTACTGGCACATGAAATTATATTTCAGCACATCCATTATTTCACGCGCTTTTTCGGGTAGTCCGTCCTTTTTTACGAGCGGCAGAACAGCTAATTTTACCGGTGCAAGTATAGGTGGAATTTTCAATACTACACGGGTTGTGCCTTCTTCAAGCGTTTCTTCATTATAAGCGTGGCTCATAATTGCAAGAAAAGTTCTGTCCAGACCGATTGATGTTTCCACAACATAAGGAACATAACTTTCATTTGTTTCGGGGTCGAAGAATTGAAGCTTCTTTCCTGAAAATTTTTGATGTGCGGTTAAATCAAAATCTGTACGCGAATGAATTCCTTCT
>JAQUPB010000160.1 GCA_029004185.1 Bacteroidales bacterium
TCATGCTCGTAAAAAAATCCCGCGGACCGCAGAATTTCGCGAATCGCGGCGACATCATTCGATGAGTTTGGTTACCATAAATAATCCAAGAATATCGGCTTTAGCTTCTTCAAAACCAGATGCAGTATTCTGCATTGCTTCCCTTACGCTGCCCTTTCCGTTCAATGTTTGCTTTATCCCTAGTCCGTGGGCTACTTCATGAAACATAATGTTGTTAAAAAATGCATTAAACTTTATATATTTCCTTTGTGATTCATCAATCAAGACGTTGGAAATGGGAACAAGTATGTTATCAAATTTTGCTTTGATTGAATTTTTCAACTGCAATCTCCTTGAACCTTTTTTCAGCTGAACCTGCTCATCGTTGGGCAAATTTATTGCAATTGTTTTTCCTCCTGCATTTGAATTTCCGGCATAATAAATAATTTCATAAGCATTCAAATCAGAGCCCTTACCTGGTTTCTCGGCTTTATATTTTTCATCAACGGGAAGTTGTTTCTGAAGATCGGGAAGTGTTGCAATGTACTTATCAAGTCTTTTGCTCCATTCTTTATCTTTAATCAAAATCACTGCTTCGTGCGATGCTTTATAACCGAACAAGCCATCTTCATAAGTTTCGATAGGTCCGACAACAAAATCAATAGTATTGTTTTTCATATCCATCCATGCCATATCGCTTGGCTGATAATTATCGGTAAGCAATGCTTCAGCTCGCATGTTTAAGTATTTTTTCAAGCCTTCATCTTCTGCAAGTTTTGCCGCTTCCTTCAGCAATGATGCCGCTTTTTCAATTTTTTCCTTGAAAGCTTCGTGATACCAAACCACTTTCAGTGATTTATCATCATTTCTTTTAATCAATGTATACAGACTTGTTTTATTTTTATCCTTCAGTTTTTCAAATTCTTCTTTTGTCATATCAGCAGGATAGAAATTTGCACCGAGAGGTTTTTCGCCGAAAGAAGAAATAAACGATTTGTCATCACCGAGGCGTTCCCACGGACCGTAATTTATTTCGGCAAATCTTTTTGTCAGACTGTCTGATATTCCATTAAGGAACTTTTCTTTATCGCCGAATGTTTCCACCCAGAAAATATCATCCATTAATTTTGCGACTTCGATAAGAAGAGGTATCATTTGTTTTTCTTTTGACGTGAGCTTTGTGAGGTCAGTTGTGAGTTTTACCGTTATTAGTTCTTTAAGTTTGCTTTCCATATTTTTGGAGTTTTCTGATTCATCATTTGATTTTTTACCTGTATTGCAGTTGATAAAAAAAGAGCACAATGCAATAGCCAGAGTCGATAAAATAATTTTTTTCATGATTATAATTTTTAGAGTTTTTTTATTTTTTTATTACAAGACAATTTGCCATAATATCGTGAAGAGCTTGTTTCTTTTCCGTGAAACCAGCCATAATATAACCAACACATAGTATTATTCCCGAAATAATTTTTCCAAAATAACGTCCTGTTGCCTGTCCGAAATTTACTTTTTCGCCGTTCATATTTGTTACTATAATGCCGAGAGCCATTTTCCCTATTGTTGCCTGACGTGCCGATGATTCCATTAAGGCAAAATACAACCAGCTGATTATTACCACGATAAAATTTGCAATCAATGCTGCACCCACAAGTGGTCCTATTAAGCTAACAATTTCACACGCAGAGGATGAGCATTCCTGTTTCATATCTGAAAAGTCGCGTGCAGCAGTTATACCTATCACTGCTAAAAAAGGACCGATTATAATTAATTTTGCCGCTCCGATTATTAAACCATCAATAATAATTGCAACTAACCTTAGCCAGAAGCCTGCATATTTAGGCTGGTTTTCGGGATTTAAATTTTGATTTTCCATATGTTTATTTTTTTTAAAAATTATTAATATTTTTTGTAAATATAATAAGTAAATGTTTTCAATTCTATTATTTGCTCTTTTCTATAAAATTTTTCTAAAGAAAAATTTACACCGCAATGTCAGCTTTAATATGAGGATGCGGGTCGTAATTTTCCAAAGTAAAATCTTCAAAGTTAAAAGAAAAAATATCTTTTACATCGGGATTGATTTTCATTTCAGGTAGTTTCTTAGGAGTACGTGTTAGCTGTATTTTTGATTGTTCAATGTGATTTGCATATAAATGCATATCGCCAAAAGTATGAATAAATTCGCCGCAATCAAGGTTGCATGCTTGAGCAATCATCATTGTGAGTAATGAATATGAAGCAATATTAAAAGGCACACCTATAAATAAATCCGCACTCCTTTGATAAAGCTGGCAAGATAGTTTATTATTTGCCACATAAAACTGAAAAAGCACATGGCACGGAGGCAATGCCATTTTTTCAATCTGCCCGACATTCCATGCACTTACGATAATTCTTCTTGAATCCGGATTGTTTTTAATTCTTTTGATTACCTCTGAAATCTGGTCAATACCGCCATCGGGAGCATCCCACGAACGCCACTGATGCCCGTATACTGGACCAAGTTCACCATTTTCATCAGCCCACTCGTTCCATATCGAAACATTATTTTCATTCAAATATTTAATGTTCGTATCGCCTTTCAGAAACCAGAGGAGTTCATAAATTATTGATTTCAGGTGAAGTTTTTTTGTGGTAAGTAAAGGAAAACCATTACTTAAGTCAAATCTCATCTGATAGCCAAAAACACTGTACGTTCCTGTTCCCGTGCGGTCTTCTTTCTTTACTCCGTTGTCAAGAACGTGTTTTAATGCATCAAGATATTGCCTCATTAACGTTTGTTAGATTTGGTATTACTTAACTAGTGGAAGATAGTTTTCAGTTTTCAGTTTGAACTGTGAACTGAAAACTCTAAACTATAAACTGATTTATTTTTTCTTTTTTCTTTCTTTTCTCTTATTTATTTCGTCTCTTATTCTTGATGCCTTTTCGTAATGTTCTTCATCAATAGCCGTCATCAGCATTTCATCAAGCTCTTTAGCGGTATATGATGCAAATTCACCGGGTTTTTCTTTTTCCTTTTCTTTATCTTTTTCTTTTGTTTCAGTTTTTTCAGCTTTTCCTGTTGATTTTTCTTTTTCTTCAGCTTCAGCTGTTTCGTCAAGAATAACTCCAGTTGCTTCCATTATGTTTTCGAATGTATAAATAGGACAATTAAACCTCACGGCAATTGCAACTGCATCGGAAGTGCGTGAATCTATTTCGGTAATTTTTTCGGGACTTTCACAAACAAGTTTCGAATAAAAAATTCCATTAATGAATTTATATATGATAACTTCTGTAATATTGACATTAAATTCAGTTGAAAAACTTTTAAACAGGTCGTGTGTTAAGGGTCGTGTAGGTTTCATTTTTTCAAGTTCAATGGCAATTGCCTGTGCCTCAAAACCACCTATTATTATCGGCAACCTTCTTTTACCTTCGGCTTCCCCGAGAATAAGAGCATACGCTCCGGTTTGTGTCTGGCTATATGATATTCCTATAATATCAAGCTTTATCTTATCCATTTAATTGCTTTAAAATCTGTTTTATTTTATGCAATCTGCAAATTTAAGAAATTTTCTATGAATTTTTATAAAAATTTATGCATAAAATAATTTTAAAATATACTGATTTACAATTGTTATTGCTGTCAAATAAAAGGTTTCTGATAAAAAATATTATTTCAGGGCTAAAGCCCATCACTACGGGCATTATTATAACCCCAGCCTTAAGGCTGGGGTTAATAGACCATACGCATTAGGACTTCAGTCCTGATACCAAAATACTGATTTAATACTTTTTTTCATACAAAACATACCCAAACAAGGAATGTTATTAAATATTTAATTGTTTTTTAAAAGTAGTTTTATAAATTTGGACTCTTAAATTTAAAAACTAAATCTTAAAATTATGAAAAAAAGAGTTTTAATTGCAAGTTTTTTAATCATCTTGCTCAGCCCCGTTTTGAGTTTTGCAAGTGAAGCCGATTTAAAAATACCGGAATTAAATTCCGATCAAAACACATTATTGATGTTCGGTTTCATAATTTGCTTCTTAGGGATGATATTCGGTTTATATCAGTTTTTAAGAGTTAAGAAACTCAAAGCTCACCAATCTATGCTTGATGTTTCAAACACTATTTTTGAAACATGCAAAACATATTTGTTGCAACAGGGAAAATTTCTGATTTATCTTTTTATTTTTATAGCAGTATGTATTAGTTTTTATTTTGGTTTTTTACAGGAAGCCGGAGTTGGAGGTGTACTCTTAATTCTTAGTTGGACAGTGGTTGGTATTTTAGGTTCATACGGTGTTGCATGGTTCGGAATAAGAATGAATACTCTTGCTAACAGTCGCATGGCTTTTGCATCGCTTGAAAGAAAACCGTTAAAACTTCTTACTATTCCTTTAAATTCAGGTATGAGCATCGGCGTAATGCTTATCTGCGTGGAATTAATAATGATGCTTATAATTTTATTATTTGTACCCAGAGAACTTGCAGGAGCAAGCTTTATAGGTTTTGCAATCGGCGAATCTCTCGGAGCAAGTGCATTGAGAATTGCCGGCGGTATTTTTACAAAAATTGCTGACATAGGTTCCGATTTAATGAAAGTAGTTTTCAAAATAGGTGAAGATGACCCGCGAAACCCGGGTGTTATTGCAGATTGTACAGGCGATAATGCAGGCGATAGCGTTGGACCAACTGCTGATGGTTTTGAAACTTACGGCGTTACAGGTGTTGCTCTTATTTCTTTTATCGTTCTTGCAGTATCGGGAATTGGCTTTCAGACCGAACTTTTAACATGGATATTCGTAATGCGTATTCTCATGATTATCACTTCCATTGTTTCGTTCTGGATTAACGGATTTTTAAGTAAAATAAGATATACCAATAAAGACGATATAGATTTTGAAAAACCTCTTACAAATCTGGTTTGGATAACATCAATAATGTCAATCATAGTTACATTCATCGCAAGTTATTTCTTAATCGGTCCCGCAACATCAATAGGTGCACAGGACGGTAATCTCTGGATAGTATTATCAACAATAATAAGTTGCGGTACAATTGGCGGAGCTCTTATTCCTGAATTTACAAAAATATTTACAAGTCCGAAATCAGCTCATGTTAATGAAGTCGTAACTGCATCAAGAGAAGGCGGTGCTTCGCTGACAATATTATCGGGTCTGGTTGCAGGCAATTTCAGCGCTTTCTGGCAGGGAATGGTGTTTTTCGTATTGATGTTTGTAGCTTATTTTGCAAGCACTTTCGGCTTAGACCAATACATGATATATCCTTCAATATTTGCATTTGGTCTGGTTGCATTCGGTTTGCTCGGCATGGGTCCTGTTACAATTGCGGTTGACAGCTATGGTCCCGTTACAGATAATGCCCAGTCGGTTTATGAACTTTCATTGATAGAGCAAAACAAAAATGCATCGCAGGAAATTGAAAGAGATTTCGGTTTCAAGCCCGATTTTGAAAAAGCAAAACATTATCTTGAAGCTAACGATGGTGCAGGAAATACATTTAAAGCAACTGCAAAACCGGTATTAATCGGAACTGCAGTTGTTGGTGCCACAACGATGATTTTCTCACTGATTCTTGTTATTAAAAATGTTCTCGGCATTGAACCCGAAACTGTTCTCAATGTATTAAATCCATGGACAATACTCGGATTTCTTTGCGGCGGAGCAGTAGTTTACTGGTTCACCGGTGCATCAATACAGGCAGTTACAACCGGTGCATACAGGGCAGTTGAATATATCAAGAAAAACATAAATCTGGATCCAAATGCTGATAAAAAAGCTTCCACGGAAAAATCAAAAGAAGTTGTAAAAATCTGCACTCAATATGCACAAACGGGAATGTTCAATATTTTTATTGCAATTTTCTCTTTTGCACTGGCTTTTGCATTCATTTCAGGAAATGAAGTTGACAATGCAGATCCGAAAATTGCATTTGCAGCAGCATCGTTTTTTGTAAGCTATCTGATTTCAATTGCAGTATTCGGTTTATTCCAGGCAATATTTATGGCAAATGCAGGCGGTTGCTGGGATAATGCGAAAAAAGTTGTTGAAGTTGACCTTAAAGAAAAAGGCACGCCTTTGCATGATGCAACTGTAATCGGTGACACAGTGGGCGACCCTTATAAAGATACTTCATCGGTTGCTCTCAATCCGATTATTAAGTTTACTACTTTATTCGGTTTACTTGCAATGGAAATTGCAATATCTGAAAGTTTCAGACCGGCTGCTCCTTATGTGGGAATAGCATTCTTGCTGGTTGCATTGTACTTTGTATGGCGTTCGTTTTATAAAATGAGAATAAAGAAGCAATAACTTACCTCGCCCCCAACCCCTCTCCAAATTGGAGAGGGGAGCAGGGTTAAATACAATATTTTAAAAAATTATTTAGTTTTATTATTTATCTGAATTTTATTTAATTTATGAAAATTCTAAAAATCATTTCAATCGTTATTGCAATAATTGTTCTTATTGCAATTTGCTTCATGTGGTACATAGGCTTTTTCACAAATGTTACCATTACCGAAAAAGATGCAGGCGGGTACAAAGTTGCGGGATTGGAAATTACAGGTTCGTACTCAAAAGTAGGTCCGACAGCAACGGACGTTGATAAAAAGCTGAGAGCAATGGGAATTCAGTGCACCAAAGGATTCGGAATATACTACGATAATCCGCAGGTAACGCCCGAAGAAAAATGCCGGAGTTTTGTCGGCAATATTTTAGAAGAAAAAGATTATGGTAAAATTGAAGAACTCAAAACAAAAGGACTTAAAGTTGATTCGGTTCCGTTGGCAAAAGCCCTGGTTATTGAGTTTCCGATAAAAAATAAATTTTCATATATGGTTGGTCCCATAAAAGCATATCCTGCATTTACAAAGTACATGAATAAAAAAGGAATTAAATCGAAATTGTCTCTTGAAGTTTATGATACTCCAAATAAGAAAACGATTTTTGTGATGCAGTATTAACCTATTTACGAATTTACTAAATAAGCTTCGGAACTAACAGGAATG
>JAQUPB010000161.1 GCA_029004185.1 Bacteroidales bacterium
AAGAACTTATGCAAGTGCCGAAAAAATGGAATATTGTTTTACTGTTGACCCGAATAATGCAGGTTTTGGTTATAAGTATTCATGCCTTATGGAAAACCCTGCTCATACATGGGTGCAGCAACCTTATTTCGAAGCATATTTATATAGAAAATCAACAGGTGATACCGTACAGTGCGGACACTATATTCATTGGCCCGGTGATGGAAAATCTCCTTTTTATTACTTCGGAAAGAGCACTGACATTCAGGCTAACACCGGATGGTGCTTTACTCCATGGACTGACGTGATAACTGACCTTTCGGGATTTGCAGGACAGCAGGTTTGTGTTGTTTTCAGAGTTAAAGATTGTAACGGCGATAATTCTATTCCTTCAATTCCACAATACGGAGAGCACGGGGCATATGCATATATTGACACATATTGCATTCCAATGAAAATAGAATATCCTGAATTTTGCGGCACTTCAGGAAGCATTCAAATATGCGCTCCTACAGGTTACCAAAGTTACACATGGGCGCCAGGTCAACCGGGAATGGTACCACCTTTAAATCAAAGATGCGCTACTGTTAATAATCCTGTTTCAGGCACTACTTATACTGTAACGATGATATCGTATTCGGGATGTCCTGTTGTAAGAACAGTTAAAATAAACGGCATACCATTGCTTACAAGCAGAGACACAATGTTATGTCCTAATGAAGGACCTATCACAATATCGGCAGTTGTATCAAATTCAGTAAACCCGCCATATACATACACATGGTCAACAGGTGCACAAACTACCGCAATTACAGTTAATCCACCAACTTCCACCACATATATCGTAACAGTAAGTAATAGCACCGGATGCACTGCAACACAAGCAATAGTTGTTGGAAGAAAAAATTGTGCTCCGGCAGTTGTTGTAAACAATGCAACAGTATGCGCAGGAACATGCGCAACTTTAAATGCAACAGGTTCAGGAGGAACAACACCATACACATATTCGTGGTCACCATCAACCGGATTAAGCGGAACATCAGGTGCAACTGTCACAGCGTGCCCTGCAACCACAACCACATATATCCTAACTTTAAAGGATAATCTTAGTGCCACGGCAACAGCACAGAGCGTGGTTACAGTTAACCCTCTGCCTAATATCACTGCAACAGGAGGAACCATCTGCCTTGGCGCTTCAATAAATATAAGTGCAAGCGGCGGAATTTCATATACATGGAATACAGGTTCAATAAGCAATCCCCTTAATGTTTCCCCAAACACAACAACGACATACACTGTCACTGGAATTAATGTCGGCGGATGCACCAACACTGCATCATGTGTTGTATTTGTTAATCCTCTGCCAACAATCTCAGCTGCCGGAGGCACAGTTTGCAACGGTTCATCAACAATAATTTCTGCCACAGGCGGAACAAACTACACATGGAATAACGGACTCGGTACAGGTCAATCAAAGACTGTTACGCCAAACATTACCACTACTTATTTTGTAACAGGTACAGATGCAAATGGATGTACGGGAACAGCCTCATGTGTTGTTATCGTAAATAACAATATTATACCCACAGTAAACAATCCCGTAATATGTAATGGAACATGCGCAACACTGACAGTAAGCGGAGGAAACAATTACACATGGTCGCCGGGAGGACAAACAACGCAATCAATTTCGGTATGCCCCGCAACCACAACAACATATTTTGTTAATGCGACAAATACACTGGGATGTACAGGCACTGTCGTTGCAACTGTTACAGTTAACCCTCTGCCAAACATCACTGCAACAGGCGGTACTATTTGTTCGGGAGCAAACATTAATATTTCAGCCAATGGAGCAGGTACAGGTACATACCTTTGGGATAACGGACTTGGAAACGGGCAAACAAAAAATGTTACTCCTAATATTACCACAACTTATAATGTTACGGGTACTGATGCTAACGGATGCACCGGCACTGCTTCATGCATTGTTACTGTTAATCCTTTGCCCGTAATCACTGCCAACGGTGGTACTGTTTGCAATGGTTCTTCAACAGTAATTTCTGTTACAGGCGGAGTATCATATACGTGGAATAATTCTGTTCAGAGTAGTTCACAAACAGTTTCTCCAATTGTAAACACAACTTATTATGTAAGCGGAACCGATGCTAATGGCTGCACAGGAACATCTTCCTGCATGGTGGTTGTTAATACAAGTATTTCCCCCGTTACCAATAATCCTACAATATGCAATGGTACTATAGCAACTTTGACTGTTAGCGGAGGTGATTTTTATACGTGGTTCACAACACCAAATCAAACTACGTCTTCAATAACTGTTAATCCTGCAAACACGACAACTTATTTTGTCAGCGCTTCAAATACATTTGGATGTACAGGAACTGTTGTTGCAACTGTTAATGTTAATCCTCTGCCTAATATTACTGCTATTGGCGGCACTATTTGTCTGGGAGGAAACATTAATATTTCTGCTAATGGAGCCGGCACAGGTACATATCTTTGGGATAACGGACTTGGAACAGGTCAATCAAAAAATGTTAGTCCGAATGTTACAACAATATATAACGTCACAGGTACAGATGCCAACGGCTGTACAAGTATTGCCTCATGTATGGTTACCGTTAATCCTCTGCCAAATGTTACTGCAACAGGCGGGACAATGTGCGAAAATACATTTATGACAGTAAGTGCATCCGGAGCAACCACTTACAATTGGGATAATGGATTAGGAGCCGGAAATCCAAAAACAGTGTCTCCGAATAAAACAACAACATACACGGTAACCGGAACAGACAATAATACATGCAGCAACACTGCATCATGTGTTGTATGTGTTACATCGGCATTAATCCTTAATGTAACGCCAAGCGAAGTGTGCAACGGAAGTCCGGCAACTGTTTGTGTCAGCAATGGAACAAGTTACACATGGGATACCGGAGAAAACACTTCATGCATAACGGTTTCACCGGTAAGTACAACTTCATATTACGTTACCGGAATAAATTCAAATGGCTGCACAGGTGTTAGTTTTGCAGTAGTGAATGTAAACCAACTTCCTTCTGTAAGTGCAACAAATAAAACAATATGTTACGGAACAACCACCACATTAACTGCTGTTGGAAACGGCGGTACTGCTCCTTATAATTATCAATGGGCATCAGGTACTAATCCTGCAACAGGGGCTACAGTTTCCGTGAACCCTATTGTTAATACAACTTATTCAATAACCGTTACTGACAATAAAGGATGTACTGCAACTACTACAGTATCTGTAATTGTTTCACCGCAAATGCTTGCAAGCATTATAAAAACCGATGCCAAATGCGGATTACCAAATGCTTCGGCAACAGTTACAGCCAGCGGAGGTATACCAATTCCAACAGGTCCTCCTAATTACACTTACCATTGGAACAACTCAAGCAATACCGATGTTATAAGCAATATTGTTTCAGGCCCATACACTGTCACGGTAACCGACGCAGTAGGGTGTATAGTAACAGCATCTACAACAATTCTGGATACACCTCCAGTAACATTAACAACAAGCCAGACACCGACAAACTGTTTTCCTAACGGAACGGCAACAGTGAATGTAGCGCCGGGTACACCTACGTATACATATACATGGAGTACTGTGCCGCCGCAGAATACACCTGTTGCAACCAATATCGATTCCGGACCATATAGCGTAACTGTTATTGACAGCAAGGGATGCTCTGCAATTGCAAACGTGACTGTGCTTGTGAATAATCCGCTGACAGTAACAACTTCAAGCACTCCAGAACATTGTGATCATAAGGACGGAATAGCTACCGTTAATCCTACAGGCGGAATTCCGGCATTAGGACCTTATACATATCTATGGGATAATGGAAGAACAACAAAAATAATAGACAGTTTAATACAGGGTTCATATTTGGTAACTGTAACATACGGAAACTGCACTAAACCGGGTGCAGCAACAGTGTCGGAAAAGTCAGGACCGCAGGCAGATTTCACATTTACTCCGTCTGTGCTCGACATTTTCGAAAATACCACCGCTCTCTTAGATGACCTCTCAAGTCCGGGTGGACAGCCTATTATACAATGGCACTGGAATTTCGGCGATAACAATGCTACTGCTGACATCAGGACTCCAATACATACATTCACGGCCGTGGGAAATTATTTGGTTTGCCTGAGTGTTACCGACTCTGAAGATTGTGTTGACTCTATTTGTAAACCAATTATTGTAAAAGACATTTTCACGATTTACATACCCAATGCTTTCAGTCCGAACAGAGATTTACTCAACGATGGTTTCATTCCGCAGGGATACCGCATTGACCCGGCAAACTTCACAATGACAATTTTTGACCGTTGGGGTGAGGAAATTTATAAAACAAATGATTTAAACAGCCCTTGGAACGGAAGGTATCACAACACAGGCGAACTCGTGCAGATAGGCGTTTATGTTTACAGAGTTATTGTAAAAGAACTTGAAGGACCAAGACATGAATTTATAGGGAGAGTGAGTGTGGTGAGATAAAACTTCGATATTTTTTCAAGTCATCAGTCAATAGTCATTTGAATTTAAAATAAGAGGTATGAGATAAGAGTTATGAAAAATATCTTACTTCGTACCTCTTGTGTTATTTCAATTATTATTTCCTATTTTTGAATTCCAAATTATTTCACAATGAAAAAAGATATTTTCATAATCTTATTTCTTCTTACATCATACCTCCAACTTCATACTTCTTTTTCTTTTGCAGCCGAAAAAGAACCACTCACAAAAGAGCAAACAAAAACAATTGACAGCTTAAAACAACTTCTCAAAATATCCGATAATAAAGGAAAAGCCAAAGTTTATAATGAACTTGCAGAAAAATATTCCGATATTTCTTATACAACAGCTTTGCAATATGCGAATGAAGCTTTAAAAATTTCAATGCAAACAAATAATAATAAAGAAAAGGCAAATGCGCTGAGGATTATTGGATTTATTAATTATAATACCGGAAATAATAAAATTGCTTATAACTATTATCAACAATCATTAATTATTTACACTCAATTATCAGACAAGAAAGGTATTGCCAATGTTAATAATAACATTGGTAATATTAACAGGGTATGGAATAATTATGAAGAAGCGTTAAAAAAATATAACAAATCCTTGCAAGTTTATCAGGAATTAAATGATAAAATAGATATTGCAAAGTTGTTAAATAACATAGGAAATGTTTACATAGAAAAAAATCAGTACAAAGAAGCTGAAGATAGCTATCAAAAAGCTTTAATCATATTAGATAAATTAAACAACAAAGAAGAAATAAGCAGAACAACAAATAATCTGGGAAATCTTTATCTTAATTGGAATAAAAATGAAATTGCCTTAAAATATTATCAGAAATCATTAAAAATAAGCGAGGAGTTGAAAGACAAAAAATTAATTGCAGCGACTTTAAACAATATGGGTATAATTTATTCAAATATGGGGAAATATAATGAAGCATTAAAAACCTATACAAGGGCTTTAAATTTCCAGGAAGAATTAAAAAATAACCCTATTATTGCTAAAATAAACGGCAATATTGGTGTTTTATATTCGAAAGAAAATGATTTTAAGAAAGCATTGTATTATCATAAAAAATCATATGGTTTAATTGATAAAAAAAGTAAAGAATCAATTGCCATAGCATTGCATAATATAGGAAACATTTACATAAAACTCGGAAATTATAATGTTGCTTTAGGATACCTTCAGCAAAGTATTAAAATAACTGACTCTGTCAATAAATTTGGCGATGGTAACATTGCAAATTACAGGGACATAGCTGATTTATATAAAAAAATGAATGATTACAAAACCGCTAATAAATATCTCAGCCAATATTATGTTTTAAAAGATTCGGTTTATAATAAAGAAACCCATAAGCAGATTATGGAAATCAATACAAAGTATGAAACTGAAAAAAAAGATAAGGAAATCAAATTGCTGAACGCACAGAAACAGTTAAATGAAGCTAAATACAATAAGAAAGCTATTATTTTTATTTTAATAATTTTTATATTTTGCTCAATACTGATTGCCTCTTTGTTATATATAAATAAAATAAAAGCTGATAAAAATCTGGCATTTAAAAATCTGGAAATTGTTAAAACCGAAAAAGAAATTCTGGAATCGAAACATATCCAATTATTAAATGAAAGAAAAACAACCAATGAAATAAGTTATCCCAGACAAACTTTATCAGACAATATTAAAAAGCCGCAAACAGAGAAATATTCATCTTCGCAAATTACAGACTCTCAAAAACAGGAACTGGCAAATAAAATAATTGAGATAATGGAAAAGGATAAACCTTATCTGGATGTTAATTTAACCTTAAACAGTTTTTCGGAAAAGTTAAATACAAATATTCTTTATGTTTCTCATGTTATCAATGAAACTTTTAATAAAAATTTCACAAATTTTATAAATGAATACAGAGTTAAAGAAGCAAGAAGACTGTTATCTGATGCAGAATATCATAAATATACGCTGGAAGCAGTAGCTCAATCTGTTGGTTTTAATTCAAGAAGTACTTTTATTGATTCTTTTAAAAAATATACAGGTATAAATCCTTCGTTTTACAGAAAAACTATAAAAAACACATAACCACCTTATTAGATTCCCTGCCATACATTCTTAATTTTTATTTTGTAGAAATTTATAAATCCCGACAAACTTGGTTTTTTTTCTGCAACCAAGCTATGTAATTTTAAGTCTTTATTAAACATTCAAGAAAAACATCAAATCAAATAAATTAAATGTTCGATAAAATTATTGAATTTATATATAAAAATTTATTAATACATTATTTATATGAAAACCATTTTTAACTTTTTCGCATTGCCATTTCTTTTTATGGCTTTGTATGGGTATGCACAAACTACATT
>JAQUPB010000162.1 GCA_029004185.1 Bacteroidales bacterium
ATCTGCGGATGAGAGATGACTTTATGTCGCCCGAAATACGTCGCGTGAAGGAGAAAGAATGTCCACAACCCGAATCGGAATATTCTGGCCCGGGGATTACCGCTCCAGACCCAACGATCTGGCTCGGCCCAACGCGGAGGAGGCCACAGTCCAACTGGAGCGCGCGCTGAAGAAACTCGGGCGTACGAGCTAACCTGTCATTCAAAAAAAGAAAAGACAGATGTTGATGTCAGCAAAGTTAAAATTGAAAATATTGAAATAAAAAGGCTGGATAAGGATTTATTTATAAATGACGCCCGGTCACTAAAGGCAAAATTGCCATATCTGCTGAAAACATACGGTAATTTTTTTATTTCATATTCAAGGGATCTTCTTATGGCGGAAAATTACAAAGATTCTGTTTTTATTTATAAGATTTTGGATTTCGTGAACGATGCTGATATTAAAAAAATACAGGAAGATTGCATAAAAGAATATCCTGATATGAATAATCTCAACAACCAGTTTAACGATGCATTTAAACATTACAAATATTATTATCCCGAAAAAAATATACCGGAAATATACACCTGTGTGAGCGGTTTTAATTTTCCCGTATATGCAACAGACAGCGTTATAGCAATTTCCCTTGATATGTATCTTGGAGAGAATTCGGAATATTATCCGAAACTTATGATATCCGCATACAAAAGACACACCATGAGAAAGGAATATATTATTGTTGATTGCATAAAAACATTTGCCTATAAGCTTTTTGAATTTAAAGGCGAATCAAATACTCTGGCGGATAATATGATTTATGAAGGGAAAATAATGTATTTTATTGATGCGATTTTACCCGATTGTGAAGATACTTTAAAAACAGGATACAGCTTAAAGCAATTCGAATGGTGCAAAAAGTATGAATCAAAAATGTGGGCTTATTTTGTTGAGAAGAAACTTCTTTTTACTCAAAATGAACTTGAAATAAAAAAGTTTGTTTCCGATGCTCCGTTCACATCGGTTTTTCCCAAAGAATCGCCCGGAAGAACCGGTGTCTGGCTCGGCTGGCAGATAGTTAAAAACTATATGAAAAACAATAAAGTATCCCTTCCGCAATTAATGAACGAAAATGATGCGAATAAAATATTGTCTTTATCGCGTTATAAGCCAAAAAAATAAAAAAATCATTAGTAAATCAATAAACTTCGATATTCGAAATCCAGTGTTCGATATTCGATATTTTTATTGCTAAATTGCTAAATTGTTGAATTGCTAAATTCTTTACTTCAAACTCCCAAACTTTTGTTGTAAATCTAAGATTTATCAAAGGAATTCCCCTGAAATTCACCCGGTTTGTTTTATAATGAACTGTAATTTATTAAAATGATTGAAACTTGTATTAAAGTTTTAGCGTATAATGTGTAAAGGAAAATTATACTAAAATTAAACAAATAAACCTATATAAATTTGTATTTAGACGTTGAATTTACTATATTTACACAACATTTTAACATTATGAAAAAGAGTAGAAACATTATAATCAGCATTTTATTTGTAATTGCATTATTTTGTTTAAGGACTTCGGCGCAGCCGATTCTGACCAATCTCAACGCAACTATGTGGGCTACACCCGGCGCACTGATACAAATAAACGGTTCTGCAAATATTGTCAATAATTATTTTCATAACGACGGCAGAACCATTATTGACGGTGATTTTATAAACCAGGGACTTACCGAAGGAGACGGAATTTATGAGGTAACAGGTAACTGGATTAATGATAATACTTTTGATTGCGGTACAAGCACAGTTAAACTTACAGGTGGCGTTCAGCTTATTACAAGCAATAATAATACAAGCACTACTTTTTATGACCTTTTGCTTCAGGGAACTGCGGGAAGCATAAAAAGACAGACAGTAGATGCAAGTGTTAAAGACTTACTTGATTTGCTCGACCATGAACTTGCCACTGACGTGAGCATAATGTTCATTACTACGCCTAACGTTAATGCAATTACGAGAACTACGGGCTTTGTCAGCAGTCTGGGAAACGGAAGATTATCAAGAATTACAAATTCAGCCAACAGCTATTTGTTTCCTGTGGGCTCAAGCCTGATTACTACAAGATACCGACCTGTTGAACTCACACCGACAGCTGCCAACCCAAACACATATGCAATAAAGCTTGCCAACAACAATGCAACAATTGACGGGTACGACATTGCCGCAAAAGATGATTCGCTTTGCTGGGTTAATAATTTGTTTTACCATGTTATTGAAAGAACAAACGGCATAACGCCTGCAAATATCAAAATGTATTACATACAGGTAAACGACGGAATTTTCGACGTAATAACACATTGGGGCACTCCGCCAACACCTGTTGAATGGCATGTTACTGCTATGAACAATGTAACAGGCGTTACAAATATGGACTATGTTTCCACAGTGAATTCCTGGAATAATTTTCCTGCCAATAAACCATTTGCTCTTGGTCTGAAAGGTCCTTCAATATTTAATCTTACAGGCCCGACACAATTCTGTAATTACAACGAAAGTTCATTTACGTACACTGTAGGCGGTCCTGTGGGAGATAAGTATTCCTGGACAATTACAGGAGGAACAATTATAGGTTGTGATTCGTGCGATACAGTGGTAGTAAAATGGGATTCAACTTCTGTTATTGGAACAGTTTCGGTACTATACAAAGGACAAAACTGTAACTCAAAAACTTTGACCTTTAATGTGATAATATATCGTATACCATTTGCTTCATTTACATATACGCCAACTACAAATATATATGAAGACGATCTGATAAGCTTTATTAATAACAGCTTAAGAGGAAGTTTTTATCATTGGAATTTCGGCGACGGAAAAAATTCCCAACAATTCAATCCATATCATATTTATGGAACCGATGGCAAATTTACAATAATGCTGATTGTTGAAACTAACCGTGGATGCCTTGATACAGCATATCAGACAATTGACATACCCGAAGGAATGGATGTTCCGAATGTAATCACTCCCAACGGCGATGGCTATAATGATTATTTCAAACTAAGAAGCAGCGGTATCAAAGAATTCAAAATGGTTATTTACAACCGATGGGGTAATCTGATTTGGGAAAACACCGACCATAATGTCGGATGGGATGGTAAAACCAAAGCGGGAATTGATGCTACCGAAGGAACATATTATTACATTATAAGTGCCAAATCGGACACAAAAGCATATAGCAAAACCGGATACGTTACCCTGCTGAGGTAAATTGTATTCCATAAAATTTTCTGTTGAAAAATTATAGCATGGAATTTCGTGTTGCGAAAGTGATTTCTTACTTATTTCATCCCTTATTGATGCCGACAGTATGTTTGTTTCTGGCATTGTACATAAATTCATACATATCGTTTACCCTTAAACCCGAAGGGAAAAGTATTATTATACTCATGGTTTTTATTTTAACATTTCTTCTTCCTTCGGTTATCATATTATTTTTAATAAAAAGGGGAGTGGTAAAAAATATTGAAATGGATAACCTTCAGGATAGAATTTTGCCATATCTGATTACAGCTGTTTTTTATTATACTTCTTATCGCATATTGAAAAATTTTAATCTTCCTTATATTATACGTAATATTTTTCTCGGAGCAACCATGTCGGTAATAATAGCTTTGCTGATAAATATCAAATGGAAAATAAGCGCTCACATGGTTGGCATTGGCGGACTTACCGGCTTTATTATTGTTTTGTCACAACATACCGGCATCAACCTTAATCTGTATCTGATTATTTCTGTTTTATTGTCGGGCTTAATAGGTTTCTCGCGGTTAAAACTTAATGCCCACAATCCTTCGCAGGTTTATACCGGATTTCTTGCCGGATTGTCTGTAATGCTGATTTTTATTCTGGCTTAGAAAATGTCATTGGTCAATAGTCATTAGTCATTGACAAAATGAATAGCAAATAAATATTAATGACTAACGCATTAAGGTAGAATAAAAAGGGTGATTTGCAAGTACTTTTTTAGTGACAATTACAATTGAACGAAAACTCAACTCTTGCCTGCGGTAATAATGATTCTATATTCTTCTGATGGTCATCGTCAATTGAAATAACCCTTAAATCAAGAAATCTGAGTCTCTTTAAGTTTCTTACTTCGATAGGAAGGCTATTGAGGCTATTTCCCCACATATCCCAGAACTGCAAATTCTGAAGGAGCTGAATATCTCTCGATACTGT
Organism: Bacteroidales bacterium; assembly: GCA_029004185.1. Taxonomy (GTDB): domain Bacteria; phylum Bacteroidota; class Bacteroidia; order Bacteroidales; family JAHJDW01; genus JAQUPB01. The sequence continues at coordinate 4,228 of JAQUPB010000162.1, forward strand.
TTCTATTTGATTTTCGGAGGCATTAAGTGCAATTAATTTTTTTAATTTACAAACTGATGAAGACAATTCTGTTAATTTATTTTTTGAAAGATTAAGTACTCTTAATTCTTTAAGTTCTGCTATTTCGGGAGGAATTTCAGAAATCCTGTTGTTGCGGAGATTTAAAACCAGCAGATTTTTAAACTTTAATATTTCCATCGGAAAATCTTTGTATCCTTTTCGTTTCAGAACAAGCTTGTAAACACTGTCGGGATGCTTCAATGCTTCTTCGAGCGTTACATATTCATCATAACTGTTGAGGTTAAGCGAGTCGAGTGATTTGTAAAAAGTATCGAGTTTTTGCTGTAGAACTTTTTGTGAATCAACGGCACTTTTGCTGACTTCCTCCTGTGAATACAGTCCTGTAAATAAAAATAATGCGATCAGTATGGTTATTAATTTTCTCATATTATTTTATTTTATAGTCCTAATATATTTTTGCATTTGATTTTATCTGAATTTATCTGCTCTTTGAGAGCATCAATAGTTAAAAATTTCATTTCATCACGGATTCTTTCCTTAAAAGAAATTTTAATTTGTTTGTTATAAATGTCATCTTCAAAATCAAAAATATTAACTTCAATCGTTCTCATGTTGAAATTAAAAGTAGGACGTATGCCCACGTTCAGCATTCCCTTAAAAAGTTTTTTATCAAATTCAATAACCACAGCATAAACTCCGTTTTTGGGAATCAACTTGCTTGCTTCTTCAATCTGAATGTTGGCAGTCGGAAACCCTATATTTCTGCCAAGCTTATTACCTCCTACAACTTTTCCGGTTAAAATATAGTCATATCCCAGATAGTCATTTGCAAGTTTAATGTCTCCCGATAGCAATGCTTCCCTCACCTTTGACGAGCTCACAGAAACCCCGTTTACATCTACCTGTTCCGCTTTTTCAATACCAAAATTATATGTTTTGCTTAATTGAGTAAGAAATTCAAAATTTCCTTCCCTGTTAAACCCGAAATGATGATTAAACCCCACTACAAGTTTTTTTGCTTTGATTTTTTCAATTAAAATTTCTTTAATGAACTCATCATATTTCATTTTTGCAAATTCAGTCGTGAAGTCAAATATGATGGTATTCTGAATTCCATATTTTTCTAACAATCCCAGTTTTTCATCTTTGGTGCTCAGCAATTCAATTTCCCTGCCTGCAAGATATAAGGCAAGGCGCGGATGCGGTTCGAAAGTAATTACAACAGATTCCCCTTTTAATTCTTTCGCTGAACTCTTCAGCATTTCTATTATTTTCTGATGTCCTCTGTGCACTCCGTCAAATGTACCAACAGTAATTACGGGATTTTTGAAGTCCGGAAATTTTTCTATGTTATTGAAAATTTTCAATTTATCTTTCGTTTTTTTTTCAAATTTAAAAAAAATTTTTAAAATAATTGCTTTTTTAGAATATTATAGTAGATTTGTAACTATAAAAATAATAAAATTATGGCAGGTAACATAGGAAAAATATCTCAGATAATCGGTCCTGTTATTGATGTTGTATTCGAACAGGGCACAAAACTTCCGAATATTTACGAAGCTCTTGAAATAACAAGGGATAACGGTCAGAAACTCATCATTGAATGCCAGCAGGATACAGGTGAAAATACTGTAAGAACCATTGCTATGGATTCCACTGACGGCTTGAGAAGAGGTATGGATGTTGTTGCTACAGGTGACTACATTACCATGCCAACCGGCGAAGAAATAAACGGCAGGTTATTCAACGTTATCGGCGAAGCCATTGACGGCATCGGTTTTGTTCCTAAAAAAACAAGTTATCCCATTCACAGGGAACCTCCGAGATATGAAGACCTCACGACAAAAAAAGAAGTGCTTTATACCGGCATAAAAGTTATTGACCTCATTGAACCGTATTCAAAAGGCGGTAAAATAGGATTATTCGGCGGTGCGGGAGTGGGAAAAACCGTAATCATAATGGAACTCATAAATAACATTGCAAAAAAATATGCAGGATTATCGGTATTTGGGGGTGTAGGTGAAAGAACAAGAGAAGGAAACGACCTTTTGAGAGAAATGATTGAATCGGGAGTTATAAGATATGGTAAGGAATTTAAGGAAAGCATGGAAAAAGGTGGTTGGGATTTATCAAAAGTTGACAAAAAAGAACTTTTAAATTCGCAGGCAACACTTGTTTTCGGGCAGATGAACGAACCTCCCGGAGCACGTGCAAGAGTTGGTTTGTCGGGATTGACAGTTGCCGAATATTTCCGCGACGGCGATGAAAAAACAGGCGGCAGAGACATACTTTTCTTTATTGATAACATATTCCGTTTCACACAGGCGGGCTCGGAAGTATCGGCACTTCTCGGACGCATGCCGTCGGCAGTGGGTTACCAGCCCACACTTGCAACGGAAATGGGAATTCTGCAGGAAAGAATAACATCAACAAAAAGAGGTTCCATAACTTCGGTTCAGGCAATTTATGTTCCTGCCGATGA
>JAQUPB010000163.1 GCA_029004185.1 Bacteroidales bacterium
TGAAACCTATAAATGTTGCCAGAAGCACTATTGTTATAGCCGAAACACTTTTATCCAAAATAAAATATGACGTAAACATCAATGCGGCTTGAAATAAAAATACAAGGAATAAGGTTACCGGTCTTGAAATCTTATCGGAAACCATGCCCGCAACAATTCTTCCGGAAGCATTGCCAACAGCCATAATTGCGACTGCCACAAATGCCGATTTTCCCAAACTTGCTTTTGCCATTCCCGAAATGTTACTTATAATCATAAGACCTGCTCCGGAGCCAATAAAAAATATAATCCACATTATATAAAACTTAGTGGTTTTCAGCATTTCAGAAGCGCTGTAATCACGCGGTTTCTCAGTTGCCGCTGTGTTTTGTTGGATATTTGCAGCATTGTCCTGCGGCACATATCCCGAAGGAGGATTTTTAAGTAAGAATGATAATCCGCAAACAAAAATAATGAAGGAAATACCATAAATCATCATTGTATTTTGCAATCCATAACTATTCACCAGAAATGAACTAAGAGGAGCAATATAAACCGGAGCAAGTCCGAATCCCGAAACCACCATGCCGGCAATCAATCCTGTTTTTGCCGAAGAAAACCACTTAATGGCAGCAGGAGTTGCAGCAGAATATCCGAAACCAATTCCCATTCCGCCAAGCAATCCAAAGCCAAGCAACCACATAACATAATTGGTGGACAATGATGCCAGTATAAATCCCGCACCCACAAGCAATCCTCCTATTCTTGCAGTATAAGAAGGACCTTTTACGTCCTGAATTTTACCTGCCAGTATCATTGAAAAAGCAAAGGTCAGTACGCATAACGCATAAGGGTCATTGAGCGATGCCTGCTTCCAGTTGAATGCTCCCTCTCCTCCGGAATTAATTGATTGTATAATGGCTTCCTTTAAAACACTCCATGCATAAAGGATACCCAAAGCCAAATTTATTGAAAGACCGGCAAATGTTACCAACCATCCTTTGTTTTCAGTTTTGTTTAACATCATAGATTTATTTTTTTAATAATTATAGTTTTTTTTAATTTTCTCTTCAAATTTATTTTAGACTCTGACAGGTTTTGAAAACTCTGTCAGGTCTCTAACCTGAGACTTCAAACTTAGCAGTCTTCAGTTTTAAATTATGCAAATATATATTTTATTTGCAGATACAATAAACTTTTTATTTAGTGCGAAGATACTCCCGGTAACTATCGGGATAGCACCACTGGTATGCAGGAATCCGAGCGAATGGGGAAATGTACTATTTCTGATAATTAAAATGTTTGTCTAAATAATCTATGCACTCATATACGGCATCGTACTCTTTTTGTGTTTTTGTGCACATAGCAATTTTGCCTTTTTCGTCCTCTAATTTTTTCGTTAAGTCCTGTGCTTGTTTGTCAAGTTTAGATGTGTCTGACGGTGTTTTATGCATCTCATCATTTATCTCTTTGCCTAATTTTTCAAGCATATCAACCGTGTTAAAAAAATAATTCAAGCCAGGATTGGTTTTGTGTTTTTCAAGTTTGTCTAAGTTGCAGAAAAATTCATTGCTAAGTGTCATAGTAATTATTTTAATTGTTGTTATTTAATTTCAGATATAGTGAATTTCATCAAAATGCCATGATCTTCTTGCTTTCACACAACACTTAGCCGAGCAGGGATAAGCCCCTTGTTACATGCTGCCAATTTTATCTATGAATTATAAGTTTTTGATTTTTTGTAAAGTCTTTTGATTTGACTTTAATCATATAAACTCCGTTGCATAAATCACCAATATTAATTTGTTGCCGGTTTTGTTTCAGCAATTCTGTCCTGACTAATGTACCTGTTACATTGTAAATATTCAATATTAAATCTGCATTAATATTTCTGTCAATATTTAATGTAACAATATCTGATGCGGGATTTGGATAAACAGCAATATTGCTTCCATTATTATTTATTTCTTCTATACCCAGTCCGGATATTGATTGCCTCCAAACTCCACGAGGAGAAAGAATAATCCCTGCAAAAATATTTGATCCACATATTGCTAAAGTCCCGACATTAGTATTTGCCGGAAAACCATCACTGAACGAAGTCCAGTTGCTACCGTTATTGGTTGAATAAAAAACTCCATTTTGAGTACCGGCAAAAATATTTGTTCCGCTTATAAACAATGAATTAACATAAGTATTTGCCAAACCATTACTCACCTCAGCCCAAAGCGTTCCATTATTAGTTGATAAAAACACACCGTCGCTGGTTCCGGCAAAAATATTTGCCCCGCTTATGGCAATTGTATGGACATCAATATTTATTAAACCATTATTAACTGCAGTCCAATTTCCGCCATTGTTGCTCGACAAAAACACTCCATTATTAGCAGCTCCGGCAAAAATATTTGTCCCGCTTATAGCAAATGCCTGAATCTGACCTGTAAAACCTGTATTTGCCGCAGTCCAAAGTGTTCCATTATTGGTTGATAAATACACCCCGCTATTATGAGTACCGGCAAAAATATTTGTTCCGCTTATGGCTAATGCATGCACAGTAGTACTCGGCAAGCCATTACTCACCTCAATCCAATTACTTCCATTGTTGGTTGATAAAAACACTCCAGTATTACCTGCAAAAATATTCGTACCGCTTATGACTATTGAATTAATACCTGTATTTGTCATACCATTATTTACCGCAGTCCAACTACTTCCATTGTTGGTTGATAAAGAAATGCCGGCACCACCAGTACCCGCAAAAATATTTGTCCCATCTGAAGCAAGGGTATAGACATTTTGACTATTTGTTGCTACAGGTGAAGGTTCTTGCCATTGGGCATTTACAATGTTTGCGCTAAATACAACGATTGCAAAAAGTAAAAGTTTTTTCATTTTAATTTTGTCGGTGATTATCGTGCTGACTCCGCACTTTAAATTCCTGATTATTTGTCGAAGGTAGTCTTTTCGTTTCACTTTGTTGCATATAATCGTATATATTCCTTTGTTTTTTCAATCTTCCAAATTTTGCCCGCATGATACACCTTTTGTAAATAATATTTTTATAAACAAATATTACCTGCGTAAAATTTTAAAGACCTAACAGGTTTTGGAAACCTGTTAGGTCTATGCTTTATTTATCCTTCACTTCCTCAAAGTCCACGTTGGTAACTGTGCTTTCTCCATCTTTTTTATCAGATCAGCAATTTCGCCGTCTTGCAGGAGTTGCTGTTGTTCTGCCCACGCTGGCGAAGATTTGCAACCTGTACCATTTTATTTTCAGACTCTGACAGGTTTTTAAAACTCTGTCAGGTCTTTAACCTGAGACTTCAAACTTAGCAGGCTTCAGTTTTAAATTATGCAAACATATATTTAATTTGCAGATACAATAAACTCTTTATTTAATACGAAACCAGAAGATTTTTCGCAACAGAGATTAATTTTTTTTATCATTGTCTAAAACATCATACAAAATGTCTGATATTTCATACTTTTTGTATGATATTTCAGACAATAAACTTATAATCACAAATTCTTACGGATTATTTTAATACCCACGCCGACACAGAATTTCCGTTCACACGGAATTCCGACCATCCATCTTTATTTACAGTTACAGTGCCTTCGCAATTGCCAAGGAAATCGTATAGTTGCCTGCCTGCATACTTTTTCCCGATCTCCATCCATTTTGACGAAGAAGTGCCGTTGGTCATCAATACCGCAACGCCTGATCCGGCATGCGCATCATCTCCTTCTCGGATCCACCCTATTGTATTTTTATTGTCAAGGTAGTCACGCTGTTTTCCATAAGCATATAGCTTTCGGACGGTTATAAGTTTTTCTATGTTTTTCACCGGCAAAATTTTAATCTTGCAGCCTTTGTCCTCGTATTCGGCTCCATACAAATCAGGATAAAACACCGAGGGATATCCTTCTTGTCTCAGCAAAGTTATTGCATACGCCAGTGGTTTGAACCACCAGTCAACAAAACGTTCCAGTGCCTGGCAAGGCTGCGTATCGTGATTGTCAACAATAGTAACGGCAAGTACCGGATTATTTTTCACCAGAGTGTTGTCTAAGATGCATCTCATATCATACCCGCCATCTGGTGTTCGTGATGCCTGATAAAAATTATTTTGCAGTGGTGCATCAAACAACGACATGCATCCTTCTGTCATTTGTATGTAATACTGCAGTTCTCCAATGTTGGAACTCCAGTACTCACCCACGGCAAAGAGATCAGGAAATTCTCTTTTCAGGAATTTAATCCAGTCGCGGAAGAAACTGAACTGTATATGTTTCACTGCATCAAGGCGGAACCCGTCAACGCCGGTGGTCTTCAGGAACCATTTGCCCCATCGCGCCAGTTCTGTGCGCACTTCAGGATTGTTCATGTCAATATCCGAGAACATCAGGTAATCGTAATTACCTTTTTCGCCCGATACCATTTTTGCCCAGTCTTTGCCTATCACCTGAAATTTAAAAATTCCTTTTGCTTCAGATTCATCGAGATTATTTGCCCAGTCAACACCATCGAAATGGTTGAAAGACCATTTAAAGCCGGAATATTTATTTGCCCTTCCTTCGAAGTTAAATTTTGTCCAGGCTTCAATCCACAGTTCGTTTTTAATTACGAAGTTTCTGTCGTTCCAGTCAACTTTTGCCGCTTTCACCCATTCAGTTTCATCGGCGCCTGCCTTGTGGTTGAGAACCACATCGGCATAAACGTCTATTCCGTTTTTGTGAGCTTCATTTATCGCGGCAATATATTGCTCCTTTGTCCCATATTTTGTGCGTAAGGTTCCCTTCTGGTTGAATTCACCCAAATCATATAAATCGTAAATCCCATAACCTACATCATATTTCTCATAAGCATTTCTGCCTTTTTCATTATAGGAACTGCATTTAAATGCCGGAGGTAACCACAACGCTGTTATGCCAAGAGCCGATAAACGTTTTGCTTCCTGTCTTACTTTTTCCCAGAGACCGGGATCGCTTTCAGCACTGCCATAATACCAGTGGAAAAACTGCATCATTGTTCCGTTTGCTTTCATGTGTTCAAGGTTAAGCAATTAATTAAACTTCAGCTTTGCGTTGTTCGAAGCTTGCATTTGTCTGCCTATCTATCGGTAGGTAAGCCGTGGCAGAACTTCGGACTTATTAATTTTTAGTTTTAACTTAAAAAAATATTTGCAGACACAGTTTACATTTTATTTTGTGCGAAGCCTGGGATTTCGCACAACGGAATAATCTTATATTGTTTCAGACTCTGACAGGTTAAAAAAACTCTGTCAGGTCTCACTATTTCAGAATTTCTTTTTTCTGAACGATTCGAAAAGGTCTTCGGCGCTTACTTTATTATTTATGCCATTTACAATGAATTCTATTGTTTTGTCGGCAGTGTCGGGGCTAAAGCCCAGCGCTATTGAAAAGCATTTTGTTATGCGCGTTTCGCTTTTATCAATTATGCCGTCAGCAAGTGTCATGGAAATGATGTCGTACAACTGATTGAACCTTTCTTCAAACTCGTATGGCGGTGAGAATAATTTTGTGACATTTGAATTTACAACTTCTTCAATTTCGGGCTGAGTAAATCCCAGTCTCTTTCCTATGTTATATAAAAGTTCCTTTTCGTCAGTGGTAATTATGCCGTCGGCTCTGGCAACCTGAACAAGGTGAGTAAAATGTTCTTTATTGAACTTCTTACCATGATTTTCGAAATAATCCAATAAGCTCATATTTTATTTTTTTTAATTTATTATTATTATTTCAGACTCTGACAGGTTTTTCAAACTCTGACAGGTCCCACTTTTTTTGACTAAAAACTTCAAACTGAAAACTCTAAACTTTATTTATCCTTCACCTCTTCAAAGTCCACGTCGGTAACGGTTCCTTCGCCCTCTTTTTTATCAGTATTTCCGTCGTCCTGCGGGGGTTGCTGTTGTTCTGCATTTGCGCCGGGTTGCTGCTGCTGTTGAGCGGCTTTATACATTTCTTCCGAAGCTGCCTGCCATGCAGTGTTTATTTTTGCCATGGCGGCATCAATTGCAGCAATGTTCCTGCTTTTATGCGCTTCCTTGAGTTCGGTCAGAGCCGCTTCAAGAGGTTCTTTTTTGTCGACAGGAATTTTATCACCGAATTCCTTTATTTGTTTTTCGGTCTGGAAAATCATTGCGTCGGCGCCGTTTATTTTGTCAACTTCTTCTTTTGCTTTCCTGTCGGCTTCGGCATTTGCTTCGGCTTCGGTTTTCATTCTCTTAATATCATCATCACTCAAGCCCGAAGATGCTTCAATTCTTATGTTCTGTGATTTGCCTGTTGCTTTATCCTTTGCCGAAACGTTAAGTATTCCGTTTGCGTCAATGTCGAAAGTGACTTCGATCTGCGGAATTCCACGTGGTGCCGGTGGTATGCCGTCGAGATGAAAACGCCCTATTGTCCTGTTGCCGCTTGCCATAGGTCGTTCGCCCTGCAGAACGTGAATTTCAACAGAGGTCTGACTGTCGGCAGCAGTTGAAAATATTTCCGATTTTTTTGTAGGTATGGTTGTGTTTGCTTCAATTAATTTAGTAAAAACACCTCCGAGAGTTTCTATTCCGAGTGAAAGCGGAGTTACATCAAGCAATAAAACATCTTTTACTTCGCCTGTAAGAACGCCTCCCTGTATTGCTGCTCCTACCGCAACAACTTCATCGCGATTCACGCCTTTAGAAGGATTTGTTCCGTAGAACTTTTCTACAAC
>JAQUPB010000164.1 GCA_029004185.1 Bacteroidales bacterium
ACCGATAAGTGAAGATAACAGTAAATCCGATATTGACAGAGCTGAATATAACTTTCCGCCATACAGGGAAAATGTTTATTATTACATATATGGCAATACTGCCATGATTGTTTTAAATTCCGACTATTGGTTTTCTCCTACAAAGACAAAAGCAGAAATATATGTGGATGGCAATGTTCACGGGTACATTATGGATAATCAGCTTGAGTGGTTTAAGAATATTATCGGTATTTTCGAAAAAGACTCTGCTGTTAAAAATATTTTCGTAACTCTGCATACCCCTTTCTTTCCTAACGGAACACATGTATCGGATGCAATGTGGTATTATGGAAACAATAAATTCCGTCCTTCTGTTGCCGGTAAAAATGTTGATAAAGGCATCATTGAAAGAAGAGATGAGCTTCTTGATATAATATGCAATAAAAGCACTAAAACTCTTGCATTACTCACCGGCGATGAGCATAATTATTGCAGGATGATTGTTGACACAGCCATTTCGATGTATCCCGAAAATTATACCGGAAAAAAAATAAAACTGAAAAGACAAATCTGGCAGATAAATAACGGTGGGGGCGGTGCTCCAATCAGTGGTCAGAGCAAAACCCAATGGTCTTCTTTTGTCAGGAAATTTTCCGCCGGTAATGCTCTTGCATTATTCCACATTGATGGTAAAAAAGTAAAATTAGAAGTAATAAACCCGGAAACTCATGAGGTGATTGATGAAGCTGTGCTGAAGTAGGTTTGTCGTTAAAAATTGTTTGTTGTTTGTAGTTTAAATGTTTGTTGTTGTTGCTTATTGTAATATAACCACAAACATTTAAACCACAAACTTTTTAAACTTTTTGTTATTTTATGTAACAAATTAGCTTTATATGTAGTATAACACTACTGTTTATTATTATTTGAAATTTATTTTTAAATTTGCACCCTTAATTTATTGACATACCCACGATAAAGTATAAAAATGCGAAAGAAAATATTCCTCATAAGTAATTTATTTTTTTTAATTGGCATATTGGTGTTATCATCCTGTACTCCCCTTAAGAGGATGAATTATATGCAGGACAAGGAATCTTCAAAAGAAGTGAAAAATAATAAAGCAACTTATAATTATAAATTACAACCCAGAGATGTTGTATATATAAGGGTGTTAAGTATTGATGAAAAGTTAAGCAAATTCTTTAATGTAGGAGATAATTCAAGTGCATATACAACAAATATGGGCGTTTATATAAGCAGTTTTTCAGTTAACGATTCGGGGTATGTTGAATTGCCTATTGTAGGGAAAACTCTTGTGAGAGGACTTACGCTGGAAGAAGCGAGAAGTGCGGTACAGAAGTCAATAAATGAATATCTGAATCAGGCGACTGTCATTATTAAATTGGTTAATTTCAATGTTTCAGTTATAGGTGAAGTAACCAGACCGGGAAATTTTCCGATTCTGGATGAAAAAGTAAACATTTTCCAGATTCTTGGAATGGCGGGAGATTTAACCATATACGGAAACAGAGAAAAGGTGATGCTTATAAGAACCACAAATGAAGGAACAAATACCTTTTATATTGATCTCACAGATAAAAATATCATTAATTCGGAGTATTTTTACTTAATGCCTAATGACGTAATTTATGTTTCTACATTGAAGACCAAGCCATTGGGATTTGGAACATTTCCTTTCTCAACAATATTATCGGCAGTTACGACATTCCTTTTAATATTAAATTTCATGAAAGTAAAATAAATAACAGAGTGAACGATAATCAAAAAGAAAAAATATTATCTCAGGAAGAAAAAGTAGGCTTAAGGCCTTTCTTTATTACTGTTTTCAGATACTGGTATTTTTTTGCATTATCTGTCTTTCTTGCTGTGAGTACTTCATATGTTTATAATAAATACAGCAAAAGCATATATAGCGGAAGTGCAACAGTATTGATTTCGGATGATAAAAAAAGCCCTTCAATAAATACAGGTTCCTTTTTTGAGGGAATGAATCTCTTTAGCAAGCAAAAGAATATTGAAAATGAAATAGGAATTCTGCAATCATACAGTTTGGTAAACAGCACAATTAAAAAACTGGATTTAAGTGTTTCATATTATTGCAGAAAAAATTTCAATGATGTTGAATTATATAAAAATTCGCCTTTTAAGGTAATATATGACACGGCAGAATCGCAAGCTATAAATGCGAAATTTTATGTGGCATTTTTAAGCAATAACAAATTCAAAATTGAGGCTGAAACTGATGAGATTACTGAAACATACAATTTTCAAAATAACAAAGCTGAAAAGTTCGATAATAAATTTAAATTAAATGGAATATATAACTGCGGAGAGTTAATAAAAAGCAAATATTATAATTTCAGGATATTTAGAACTAAGGAAACTGATAATATTGGTTTAAATGAAAAATGTTTTTTTGTGTTTAACTCTATCAGTTCTCTTACAGTAAGGTTTATGAATGATATTCAGATAAAGAAAATTAACAAGGATGCATCTATCGTCAATATTGGTCTGGAAGAATATAATACAACTAAAATAATGGACTTTTTAAATACGCTTACTGAAGTTTATCTGGCGAAGAACCTTGAGGAAAAAAATATGATGGCTACAAGGACAATTGATTTTATTGACAATCAGTTGTCGGAAATCACCGATTCGCTTTCATTTACTGAGGGAAAGCTCCAGGATTTCAGGACCGCAAATAAGGTTATGGATGTTTCTTTTCAGGCACAAAAGGTATTTGAGAAACTGCAGACAATGGAAAATGAAAGAGCAATACTGATTGTGAAAAGCAAATACTATAATTACCTGAAAGATTACATAGAAAGCAATAAAAATATTAAGGAAATTATTTCGCCTTCTGCTATAGGCATCGAAGACCAGGTGCTTAACGGTTTGTTGGTGGAATTGATAAGGTTATATGGTGAAAAAGTAAGTGTTGCTTATTCAACCAAGCAGAAAAATCCTATTTCAAACACGATAAATCTTGAAATTGAAAATATTAAAAACAACATAATAGAAAACATACAAAATTCAATTAACTCAACTGAAATTGCAAAGGGCAGTATTAACGACAGGATGAAATTGATTGAAGCGGAAATAGAGAAACTGCCCGAAACAGAAAGAAGGCTCGTAAGTATTGAAAGAAAGTTTAAACTTAATGATGCTATATATACATACTTGTTGCAGAAGCGTGCAGAAGCTGCTATAGCAAAAGCATCAAATGTTCCGGATAATAAAATAATTGATGAAGCCAGAATTACAGGAAAGGTTTCTCCGAAAGATAAATTTAATTTCATTGTGGCTTTGTTTTTGGGACTGGGGCTGCCATTTCTGATATTTTTCTTTGTTTCTTACTTCAATGTAAAAATAATTGACAGGAAACAAATTGAAAATATTACCGAGAAACCTATTTTGGGAATGGTAATACACAGTAACAGCAAAAGTCCTATTGTAGTGCTCGATTCTCCGAAATCAAGAATTTCAGAATCCATAAGGTGTATCCGTACTAACCTGCAGTTTATTACAAAAGAAAAGGAAAAACAAACCCTGCTGATTACCTCTTCATTGAGCGGTGATGGAAAATCTTTTTGCTCAATTAATCTTGCGTCAATTTTTGCATTGATGGAGAAAAAAACTCTTTTAATGGGTTTCGACCTTCGCAAACCGCGTTTATACACAGAACTTGGCTTAAGTAATAATGTCGGCATAAGTAATTATCTTATCAACCGTTCTGAATTGGGTGAAATAATTCAGAAAACACAATTGAAATTTCTGGATGTGATAACAGCAGGACCTGTGCCGCCAAATCCTTCTGAGCTAATCGCATCGGAGAAAACAAAGCAATTGTTCGAGCATCTAAAGGAAATATACGATTACATTATTATTGATACACCGCCTGTTGGACTTATAACAGATGCATACCTTTTAACTAAATATGCTGATGTTAACCTTTTTATTGTGAGGCATAATCAGACAAATAAAAATGTCTTTGAGTCAGTGTTTAGGGAATTTGAAAACACAAATGCCAGTAATATAGCATTAGTGGTTAATGATGTGAATGTTGATAAACGGGTATATGGATACGGATACAGATATGCTTATGGCTATGGATACGGATACAATTTTAGTTACAACAGGGGTTACGGCTATTACGATGATTTAAAAAAGAAAAACGGAGAAAAAGTGAAGAGTTTCTTTTTGAAAAAACTTTTTGGTTCTTGATTTTTTAGTTTAGCATATATTTGCCCGAATGGCGGAACTGGTAGACGCGCTGGTCTCAAAAACCAGTGAGGTTACACTCGTGCCGGTTCAACTCCGGCTTCGGGTACTTTCAAAGCTTTCAATATAAACGAAAGCTTTTATTTTAAGATACAAATGAATGACAATAAAAAAATACAGATTTACCTGCCGGTTCTTCTGGCATTTGCAATAATAATCGGAATTATTATCGGAAGTAATTTCCTGAATTCCGGTAAATCATCTTCAGGCAATATTTTTCATTTGAGAAAAATAAAACCGATAAATTCAACGATATTCTGAAAATTATAGGTGAATATTATGTTGATTCCGTTAATAAGAATAAATTAACCGAAATTGCAGTTGCCGATTTATTGCAAAACCTCGACCCTCATTCGTATTATATTCCTGCCTCGGAACTGAAGAAAACCAATGAAATGCTTACGGGAAGTTTTGAGGGAATAGGAATTGAATTTAATATACAAAAAGATACAGTAATTGTAATTTCAACTATTGCAGGCGGACCGTCTGAATCGGTTGGTGTGAAACCCGGCGACAGGATCATAAAAATAAATAATGTTAATGCCGCAGGAATAAAAATTACGAATAAAGAAGTCTTTGGCAAACTCAGGGGTAAAAAAGGAACAAAAGTTACAATAAGCGTTTTGCGAAACGGATACGGCAAATTGTTCGATTTTACTATTGTCCGCGATAAAATTCCGGAAAGAAGCGTTGATATTGCTTTCATGCTCGACAGACAAACAGGATATATCAAGCTTAGCAAATTTTCTGCAACAACATATAAAGAAATGGAAACTTCAATTGAAAAACTGAATGATAAAAATCTGAAAAAATTAATACTGGACTTAAGGGGAAATGGCGGAGGGTATCTCGATATTGCAGTTAAAATAGCCGATGAATTTCTTGAAGAAGGAAAATTAATTGTATACACCGAAGGAAGAAACCGTCCCCGCACCGATTATTATGCAACAGATAACGGAGAACTTGAAAAAACAAAAATCATTGTCCTGATTGATGAGTGGTCGGCTTCTGCCAGCGAGATTCTTGCAGGTGCGGTTCAGGATAATGACAGGGGATTGGTAATAGGCAGACGTTCTTTCGGAAAAGGATTGGTTCAGGAACAAATGGAGCTGCCCGACGGATCGGCTTTACGACTTACGATAGCAAGATACCATACTCCTACAGGCCGCTGCATTCAGAAACCATATGGCTTAAGTACGAGTGATTATTATAACGAGTTTTTCAAACAATTCAGTGAAGATGAAGATTCATCAGGTGTAACAAAGAAAGTTACTCATCCCGATTCATTAAAATACAAAACTCACGGGGGTAAAATAGTGTATGGAGGTGGTGGCATAACACCCGACATAATTGTGAAAAACGATACGGGAAAAAGTGTAAAATACTTTTTTGACGTTGCCAACAAAGGACTTATTAATCAGTTTGCATTTGATTATGCCGACAGGAACAGAAAAGAATTAAATAAAAAATATAGTTCCGCATCATTCAACAGCAATTTTATTGTTACAAATGAAATGTATGAGAATTTTACGGAGTTTGCCTTGAAAAAAGGAATTAAGAAAAATGCAGATGATTCCCAAATATCACAAATGATGATAAAAACATACCTCAAAGGATTTATCGGCAGAATAATTTTTAACAACGAAAGTTTCTATCCTGTAATTCTAAAAGTAGATAAAATATTCCTCAAAGCAGTTGAAGAAATCAAGAAGTTATAGCTTTTTATACCGCTGAGACGCTAAGGCGCAAAGAAAAATAAACTTTGCGTCTCTGCGTCTTTGCGGGTTATTTTATTTACGAATACTGCGATTGCAGTGCCTTTTCCTTTATGTTAAATTCCTTTTTTATTTTCTCGGCATAATCAAGTTTTTCCCATGTAAAGAATTCAACTTCCTTTGATGTTTCAATGCCGTTATGCATAAGTTTTACAGCTTTTTTAAACGGAGTTCTTCCGAAATGTCCGTAAGATGCGGTTTCGGAAAAAATCGGGTTTTTAAGTCCGAGTCGTTTTATTATCATTGCAGGTCGCATGTCGAATAATTTATTTATTTTTTCTGCAATCTCGCTGTCGCTTAGTTTCTTTCCATTTGCATTTTTCACTTTGCAGGTATTATAAGTATTAACGTATAATCCTACAGGCTGAGCAACACCTATGGCGTAAGCAACCTGAATTAATATTTCGTCGCAAACACCTGCTGCAACTACGTTCTTCGCAATGTGCCGTGCTGCATAAGCTGCAGAGCGGTCAACTTTTGATGAGTCTTTGCCTGAAAAAGCACCGCCGCCGTGTGCTCCTTTCCCGCCGTACGTTTCTACAATGATTTTTCTTCCTGTTAAGCCCGTGTCACCATGAGGTCCTCCTATTACAAATTTGCCTGTCGGATTTACAAGCAATCTCGTATCGCTTTTAAATAACTTTTTAA
>JAQUPB010000165.1 GCA_029004185.1 Bacteroidales bacterium
TATAATAATTATTTGTCATTATGTAAGACAACAAAACTACACAAAATGTTGCAAGTAAAGATAAAATATTTAATCACTACCACGTCCAATTGTCTTGCCCCCAACTTACGACTTAAGACTATCGTCTTACGACTTTTTTCTATTATACATTAATTATATATTTCTTTTTACATATATTTGCAACTCACAAAAAAAACATAACTTTATGAGACAGATAAAAACAAATTCCGTTTTAAAAACTTTCATATTTATTACGGCAGTTTTGCTGTATTTAAGTTGTTCAACAAATAAAAAAGAAGAAATGAAAGCAAAAGCCATTGACTCAAAAAACTTTGATTTGTCGGTAAAACCGTCAGAAAACTTTTTCCAGTATGCCAACGGCGGCTGGCTGAAAAACAATCCCATGCCTGCCAATTACAGCAGATACGGTTCGTTTGACATATTGCAGAAAGAAAATCTGGATAAACTGAAAAAGATTTTTGATGATGTTTCAAAGAAAGCTAAAGAGTTTAATAAAGGAAGCATTTACAAAATAGGCGCTTTTTACAATATTGGCATGGATACCATAAAAATAAATAAAGACGGGATAAATCCGTTAAAGGGAGAATTTGATAAAATAAACAACATAAAAACCGTGAGCGATTTGCAGAAAGAAATCGCTTATCTGCATACAATAAGAATAAATGCACTGTTCAATGTTTATTCCGACCAGGATGAAAAAAACAGCAAAATGGTTATATTGCAACTGGCGCAGGGCGGCCTGGGACTTGGCGACAGGGATTATTATTCGGCAAAAGACGAACACTCAAAGAATATGCGCAAAGAATATCTTGTTCATGTTGCTAAAATGTTTGTACTTCTTGGCAAAAAAGATAAAGAAGCAAAAGCCGATGCCAATACAATCATGCAAATAGAAACAAAGCTTGCCGATGTTTCGATGAATAAAATTGACAGAAGAGATCCTGACAAAACATACAACAAAAAAACTTTTGATGAATTAAAAAAGCTTGCACCTTCATTCGACTGGAATACATATTTTACAATAATCGGATTAAAACCCGCAGGCAGTTTAAATGTAAATCAGCCGAAGTTTTTTGAAGGAATAAGCAAGTTAATTACTTCAATCAGCATTGACGACTGGAAAACTTATCTCGCATGGAATTTAATAAGAAGAACTTCATCTTATTTAAGTTCCGATTTTGAAAAGGAAAACTTCAGGTTTTATGCAACCATATTTTCGGGAACCAAAGAAATGAAACCGAGATGGGAAAGAGTAATAAATGCATCAAATAATGCCATGGGCGAGGAAATAGGAAAACTATTCGTAAAAGAATATTTCCCTCCCAAAGCAAAAGAAAGAATGATTACAATGGTGAAAAACCTGAAAGTTTCTTACAAAACAAGAATTAAAAATCTTGACTGGATGGGTGAAGACACCAAGAAAAAAGCCATTGAAAAACTTGAAGCAATGAATTTCAAAATCGGTTATCCTGACGAATGGATTGATTACAAAAACCTCGAGGTAAAAACCGATGCTTATGTTCTGAACTTTTTGAGAGCAAACAATTTTAATTTCAAACGGGAAATGAGCAAAGTCAATAAACCTGTTGACAGGAAAGAATGGGGAATGCTTCCACAGACAGTGAATGCTTATTTCAATGGCACAATGAACGAAATTGTTTTTCCTGCGGCAATATTACAACCGCCGTTTTTCTTTCTTGATGGTGATGATGCAGTAAATTACGGAGCAATAGGAGCAATAATAGGTCATGAAATAACTCATGGTTTTGACGACCAGGGCAGAAAATATAATAAAGAAGGCAACCTCGAAGACTGGTGGACTAAAGAAGATGCAAAAAATTTCGTTAAAGCCGCTGATACAATTGTAAAACAATTTAACGATTTCAAGGTAACCGATACAATGCATATCAATGGCAAATTAACTCTTGGCGAAAACATTTCCGATTTAGGAGGATTGACAGTTGCATATTACGCTTTACAAAACCAGAAAAAAGGAAAATCACCTGAAATTGACGGACTCACTCCCGAGCAGAGATTCTTCCTGTCGTATGCGCAAATATGGCGACAGCACATGCGTATTGAAGAACTGATAAAAAGAATAAAGGAAGATCCGCATTCACCGGGTATTGCACGTGTTAATGCAACCGTAATCAACATGCCTGAATTTTATGAGGCATTTAACATCAAGCCAACTGACAAGGGTTACAGACCTCCGGAAAAAAGAGCAAAAATCTGGTAGTAAAAAAAGTTTTCGGTTTTCAGTTCTTAGTTTTCAGTTAAACTTCGACATTTTTAACTGGCAAAGTCAGTCGATATTTCCTGCCTATTGTCAGGCAGGATTGTGTTCAGATTTGAATCTTTGCGCCTTTGCGACTCTGCGAGACAATAATATTTCTCGCCAAGACACAAAGACGCAGAGAAAAGAAGATGCAGTAATTTACTCTATTTTCAACTTCAACAATCTGTTTTTGAAATCATTTTCCAGATTCAACTGTTTATATTCCGAAGCTAAATTGCGACATTTAATCAGAATGTTTTTTGCATTTTTATAGTCCACGCCAACCGAAATAAGACTTTGCACTTCAAGCGAGAGGTAATAAATCATTTCTTTTTCGTAAATATCGAAAAGGCGTTTAAGGATTTTATTTGCCTTATCATATTCACCGCATTTGCAATATGCTTCTGCAACCGGCAGAACATATTTATTATACGGAACATTTCTGTCGGGAACAACTTTTATGCAAAGGTCGAGCACTGCAATTGCCGAATCTTTTTTATTTTCTTCGAGCAAGGCATTGGCAAGATTTGAAAATATTTTTCTCAAAGCATAGGAAGTTTGTCTTGTTTCATCATCGGCGAGGATATTTTTTTTATCAAGTCCACCCCATTTGAATTTATTCATCAGGTTGTTGTACATCACTGAAGTTGCAACATTTTTATTTCCATCAATGGTATCGCCTTTTATTGGAAGCAGACGGCTTGTAAAACCTTCCTGCCAGAAATATCCTTTTAAATCGAGAATATCATTTACAGTATTCGGCGAAGTAAAATAAATGGGACGTTTCCATTTATTTGTATAAATAAAATCGAGTATTGCCAGTCCGTTTTTCAAGATATAACCGCTGCTAACTTTCCACTTAATGTTATTTTCGATTTTTTTATTTTTATAAAAATCAGGCAAATCATTCAACGCATTTGCATTGAACGAAAAACCGAATTTATCTGTAGGCACGTAACTATAAGCATTTCCATCGCCGCCTTTATATTTTGTTGTCGGATTTTTATAGTCAACGCATTTCAGAACATTTTCCAATTCAATATATACAGAGTCTTCAAACAACGAAACATATTCATTTGTCATAAGCTTATAATCTTTATCCGATAATGACAACGGAACCGGCGGTGAATCATAAACTTTTCTTCTTATTTGTTCGATGCACCATTCGGTTGCAAGCAGGTCGAGGTTTATTACCCTTACATCGGTTCTTATTCCTTCAACTTCCTGAGCATACCAGAGCGGAAAAGTGTCGTTGTCGCCGCAAGTAAAAAGAACTGCATTTTTCTCGCATGAGTTAAGATAGTCTTCGGCATAATCCCTCACGGCAGTTTTGCCTGAGCGGTCGTGCGCTCGCCATCCGTTTTTAGCCATTATTACGGGAACAAGCAAAAAGCACAAAGAAATTACCGCAATTACTATTTTGTTATTTTTTATTTTTTCAACCAAAGATAAAACCCCGAGTCCTATCCATATCGCAAACACGTAAAACGAACCCGCATAAGCATAATCCCTTTCCCTGGGCTGATAAGGAGGCTGGTTCAGATAAAGAATTATTGCAATTCCCGTCATAAAAAAAAGCACCAGCAAAGAAAAAACCTCTTTTTTATTTTTCTTGGAATGAAAATAAAAGCCTATAAGACCGAGGATTAGAGGAAAAAGAAAAAATTTGTTATTGCTTTTGTTATTTTTAATACTATCGGGCAATTTACTTTGATTATCAAGAAAAAGACTGTCAACAAAAGGAATGCCGCTGATACAGTTGCCATCATTCACTGCCCCGTAACCCTGCAAATCGTTTTGTCTGCCTGCAAAGTTCCACATAAAATACCTGAAATACATAAAGCCGACCTGATATTTAAAAAAGTATTTAAGGTTATGAATAAAATCGGGAGTTTCATTTTTCCCGATTTCTGCCCATGATTTGTATCCCATAATGTCGGATGATTCATGTCCATATATTCTCGGAAAAAAAGTACATCTTTTTTTATCGAACTTATAAATTTCGCGGTTTCCCACCTTGATATATTCTTTCTCTCCTTTAATATAAACAGCGTTTCCCTTTTCGCTCCCTATATATTTCGCATCATAGTACGGACCGTAAACCAGATATGTTTGTCCGTACTGTTCGCGTGTGAGATATGAAATAAAACTGAAAATATTATCGGGTTTATTTTCGTTCAGGGAAGGATTTGCATTTGAACGTATAGGAACTATAAGGTATGAAGAATATCCGATAAGTAAAAAAGCAAAACACAAAACTGCTGTATTCAATATTCGTTTTCCCTTTTTAATTGAAATTATTATTCCTGCTGTTATTAATAAAACAAGCAAAATAAAAAACGCCAGCAAGCCCGAATTAAAAAACATGCCGAATCTGTTTACAAACGTCAATTCAAAAAATGCAGCCAAGCGGAGCATCTGAACAACTATTCCGACCTGCACCAATGCAAAAGAAAGAGTTGCAACAACCAAAGCCGAAATAAATCCCTTAACAGTGACTTCGTATTTTTTAAAATAAATAATAAAAACAAAAGCCGGAATAAGGAGAAGATTCAGCAAATGCACTCCTATTGAAAGCCCGAACAGAAAAGCAACAAGTACGAGCCATTTACCGGAATATTCTTCATCATCACAATTTTCCCATCTCAGTATAGCCCAGAAAGTAACAGCAGTAAAAAAAGCAGATGTCGCATAAACTTCAGCTTCGACAGCAGAATACCAGAACGAATCGGAAAAAGCAAATGCCATTGCACCCACTAAGCCGCTTCCTATAATTGCATAAATTTTTGAATTGGAAATTTCACTGCCAGCTAAAACTATCTTTCTTGCAATTGCGGTTATTGTCCAGAATAAAAAAAGAATTGTCAGGGCGCTGGAAAGAGCGGAAAGTGAATTCATGCAAAAAGCTATGCATTCTTTATTTCCGAAAGATAAAAGCGAAAACAACCTTCCGATAATTAAAAACAAAGGAGCGCCGGGAGGATGATTAACCTGCAGCTTAAAGGCAGAAGAAATAAATTCGCCGCAATCCCACCAGCTTGCAGTGGACTCGAGCGTGAGCATATAAACCAGAAATGCAACAGCAAAAACGAGCCATCCGCAAATATTATTTATTCTTTTGTAGTTCATATTCAGAGTATCTAGTATCAAGTCGTAAGAAAAAAGCAAGTTTACAGTTTATAGTTTTCAGTTAAACTTCGTTATTCGAAATTCTGTGTTCGATATTCTTTATTTTTTTATTCGAATGTTCTTTTTTTTATCACACACACATTTTTAAAATTGCAAGAACATCTTTCTCTCCAAGTTTAACATATCTTCCCATTTCGCCTTCATTATTGATTATTGCTTTTTCTGCCATTGTATTTAAATTTTCACTTCCAATTTTTACTTGTGATAGTGTTGAAGGTAACCCGATAGAATCAAAAAACTCTCTTGTTTTATTTATTCCTTCTTTTGCATTCTGAAATTTATCGGAGCCATTTATTCCAAAAACATTTTTTGCATATTCTGCAAATTTATCAACGGTTTTATCATTTAAAACAAAGTTCATCCAGTTTGGATAAATTATTGCAAGTCCGGTCCCATGCGTCAAATCGTATATTGCGCTTATTTCATGTTCTATATTATGAACAGCCCAATCGCCTATTTTGCCATAAGATAAAAGTCCGTTTAATGCCAGACTTCCAGCCCACATTAAATTTGCACGCGCTTCATAGTTTTCTGGTTCTTTTATTGCAATTGGTCCGAATTCGATGCAGGTTTTTAAAATTGCTTCCGAGAGCCGGTTTTGCAAATATGCATCTTCAACAGGACTATAATATTGCTCAAATACGTGAGCCATAATATCGGCAACCCCCGCTGCAGTCTGTTCTTTTGGAAGCGTCATTGTATAAACAGGGTCAAGAATTGAAAACAGAGGACGAAGCAAATCGCCTGCAACAGAGAGTTTTTCCTGCAATTCCTCATTGCTTATAACTGTGCCTCCGTTCATTTCGGAGCCGGTAGCAGGTAATGTCAGAATAGTTCCCAGCGGAAGTGCATTTTTTATCTGAGCTTTTCCTTTGAAAAAATCCCAAACGTCACCCTCATAATAATAACCGAAAGCAACTGCCTTTGCACAATCTATCGTACTTCCTGCACCGACAGCCAGAATAAAATCAACTTTATTTTTTCTGCACAAATCAATCCCATGCTTTACACTCGTCAACCGCGGATTTGGCTTTATTCCTGAAAGTTCGCAAAAATTAATTTTGTTTGTTTTCAATACATCAACAACTTTTTGGTACAATCCGTATTTCTTTATGCTTCCTTCTCCATATGCAAGCAAAATGCTTTTATATTCTTTTATTTCCTTTTCAAGATT
>JAQUPB010000166.1 GCA_029004185.1 Bacteroidales bacterium
TAGGGATGTATTTTCCTCTGTGGCTCTCTGTGTAATAATAAATAGTTACACGGAGTTGCACAGAGTTACACAGAGTTTGAAAGGTTTCTGTGAATCTGTGGCTTTTTTGTTTTTAAAAATTCGAAATATTTTGAAAACCTTTTGAAATTTATTATCTTTGAGTTACTTACTTCGGTTTTTAAATTTATGATTATTAAAAAAACAATTTTACTTTTTATTATTTTATGCTTTATGGTTTGCTTTGCTAATGCACAAAATAAACCACATTTCGATAATTGTAAGAATATAAAAGATGTCCGTTCCAATAATCATAGCATAACTTCTAACCACGAAGAACTCCAAAATCCACAAAGACAAAATTTATTTACAAGAGGAATAACGTGGAACTGGGATACAATTTATACTTATGATACATTGAATAATAAATTGGAACGCTATACTCGCACTTATGATCCCAAAGGCAATTTTCTTACTGATTTAATAGAAAACTGGCAAAATAGCACATGGGTGAATGATTTTAGGGGCACATATACATACGATGCAAATGGAAATACATTAACTTCTTTAAATGAATTATGGCAGAGCAACTCGTGGGTAAATAATAATAGATATACTTATACATATGATGCTAATGGAAAAATATTGACTGAATCATATGAAACATGGCAAAGTAATGCATGGGCAGGTGTTTATAGATATACTTATACATATGATGCTAATGAAAACATGTTGACTGAATTGAATGAACAATGGCAAAACAACGCTTGGGTGGGAAATTATAAAAATACTTATACTTATGATATTAACAGAAACAAGTTGACTGTAATAGGTGAACAATGGCAAAGCAATGCATGGGTCAATTATTCAAGGGGTACATATACATACGATACTGACGGAAATATGCTTACTCAAATAGATGAGCAATGGCAAAGCACCACATGGGTGAATATTTATTGGTATACTTTTACATATGATACTAACAGAAATAAGTTGACTGAATTACGTGAAAATTGGCAAAGTAATTCATGGGTGAATAGTTACAGATATACTTATACATACAGTATAAATGGAAACATATTGACTAAATTAAAAGAGAATTGGCAAAGTAATGCATGGATGAATAATAATAGATACACATATACATACGATGCCAACGGAAATATGTTAACTTGTTTATATGAGATGGGGCAAGGTATTGCCTGGGAGAATTTTAAAAGATATACTTTTACATATAATATCAATGGAAAAAGGTTAACTTATTTAGAAGAGGACTGGGACTCAGGAAATAGCTTATGGATTAATTATTGGAGGGAAACATATACTTATGATATTAATGAAAATCTGTTGACTGGTTTATATGAGCAATGGCAAAGCAATGCATGGGTAAATGATTTGATGCTCACTTATACATATGACGCTAATAATAATTCAATAACCGGAAAATACGATAAGTGGCAAAATAACATATGGCAACCTTTTAATACACCTCACATTCTTGGGTATTCAAATGGTAATTCTATTTTTTTGATATCACAACTATATCGCTTTGAAGCCAGTTTTACATCTTTTCTTGGAGTAAAAGAATTGCAAGCAGATAATAATAGCATTTTAATTTTTCCTAATCCCGCTACAAATAATATAACAATAAAAAATAAAAACAATAAAACAACTCAATATATTTTAATATTAAGTAACATACAAGGGCAGGAAGTATTATTTAAAAATATTGAGTTTGCAAATACATACAAATTAGATTTGTCAAACCTCAATAATGGTATGTATTTTTTAACTCTGCAAAACGATAAAGGACAAATGGTGAAGAAGATTGTAGTGCAGAGGTAAAATAATTTAAAAGACACACCTCCAAACCTCCTCTCGAGAGGAGGCTTTAGGACAGTGCTTTAGAATCTCTTTACTAAAAAAAGCGAGGCAGGTGTGTCAGCGTCCCTTCTTGAGAAGGGACAACAGGGATGTGTTTTTTCTGTAGCTTTTTTCTTACGACTTACGACTTGATACTTACGCCTTCTTTATATTCTCAACAAACTTTTCGTACCCTGCTCTCTTTATTGCAGACTCCTTGAAAATTATTTCAAAATCTTCTTTTGTAAGTTTCTGCCAGTCGTCTTTTGTGAAATTTTTTATTTCGGGAATTGTATTCAGGGATTTATCTTCTGTGGGTTTTGAAAATTTATTCCACGGGCAAATATCCTGGCAAATATCACAGCCATAAATACGATTGTTTAATTTGCCCTGAAATTCTTCAGGAATATTTTTTTTACTCGAAATGGTTAAATAGGCAATGCATTTTCGTGCATCCAGAACATGAGGTTTTATGAGAGCTTTAGTGGGGCATGCCTCAATGCATTTATTGCAGCTGCCGCATAAATTTTCTGCGGGTTTATCATAATCGAGTTCGAGATCGGTTATTATTTCACCTATGAAATGAAACGAACCGGAGGTTTTATTAATAAGTATTGTGTTTTTTCCCCTCCAACCGAGTCCTGCTTTTTCTGCTAACGCTTTTTCAAGAACCGGAGCTGAGTCAACAGATGCCATGCTGTTGGTTTTGCAAATGTTTTTATTTATAAAATCAAGTAATTTTTCAAGTTTGTTTTTTATTACAATGTGATAATCTTTGCCATGTGCATATTTTGAAATTATGTATGAATCACCTGAATCATTTTTTTCTCCGGTGAAATAATTTTGCAAAACGAGTATTACCGATTTTGCGTTTTCGACGTGTAATGCGGGGTTCAATCTTTTGCCGGAGTTGTTTTGCATGTACATCATGTCTCCGTTAAAGCCGTTTTTCAGATAATTGCCGAATCTCTCTTTTTCTTCTTTTAAAAATTCAGCTTTTGTAATTCCGCAAAAAGAAAAGCCAAGGCGCGCTGCTTCGGCTTTGATTGCTTTTGTATATTCTGATTTCATTTTTTTTCGATGTAAGAAGTATGATGTAGGAGGTATGATTTTTTTTCTTACTTCATACCTCTTACTTCGTACTTCAATCTTTAAATTTCAAAGTAGTTAAGTTTTCGGAAACATCCAATTTTACTTTTCTTCCCATTATCAAAGCCCTGTTGTCGTCAAGATGTCCGGCAGGAAAATTAAAGCAAACGGGATAATTATACTCTGCAACAGCTTCGGAAATAATTTCATTTGCAGTTTTGCCGAAAGGAATTTTATTATCTTTCATTTCTGTCATTCCGCCGACAATCAAACCTGCAATGTTTTTCAGCTTCCCGCTTCTTTTCAGGTTCATAATCATCCTGTCGATATGGTAAAGATATTCGTCAAGGTCTTCGAGAAACAAAATTTTATTTTTTGTATCAATATCAGAAGTACTGCCGTTTAAGCTGTAGATGACAGATAAGTTCCCACCCGTATGAATTCCTTCCGCTTTTCCTTTTCTGTTTAATTTAGTTGAATGAATTTCGTATGAAATATTTTCCCCGAACAATGCTTTTTTCATGGTAATGAAAGAATTGTTTTCGTTCCATTTTTTTGGCATATTCAAAAGCATTGCCGCATGCAGGGTTTCGATATCAAGAATTTTATTTATATGCGAATGTAAAACAGTTGCATCGCTGAAACCAACAATCCATTTAGGCTTTTTTTTGAAGTTTGTGAAATCAATTTTATCAATAATCCTCACGGTGCCATAACCGCCTCTTGCGCAGATGACGGCTTTTATTGAGTTATCATCGAGCATTTGCTGAAAACCGGAAATTCTTTCTTTGTCGTTTCCTGCAAACTGGTTAAATTCTTTAAAAAGATTTTTTCCGAGAACAACTTCCAATCCCCAATCATTAAACATTTTTACGGCAGGTTTTATTTCTTCAAAAGAAATTTTACGCGCCGTGGAAATTATTCCGATTTTATCTTTTGCTTTTAAATATTGTGGCGTTATCATTTTAAAAGTTGTCAGAACATTGATGTTTTTATTTTTTTTCACATAATTCCATCAAAACACCGGCAGTTGATTTCGGGTGCAGAAATGCAATATCCAATCCTTCTGCCCCTTTACGCGGTGTTTTGTCAATCAGCTGAATTCCTTTTTCTTCAGCTTCTTTTAACGATACTTCAATATTTTCAACTGCAAAAGCAATGTGATGAATTCCTTCTCCTTTTTTTTCAATGAACTTTGCAATTGCGCTTTCAGCATCGGTGGGTTCAAGCAATTCTATTTTTGTTTGACCTAAAAGAAAAAAAGCGGTTTTTACTTTTTGTTCTTTTACTTCTTCGGTGGCATAACATTTTAATCCAAAAATGTTTTCATAGAATTTAATTGATTCTTCGAGATTTTTTACTGCAATACCGATGTGTTCAATGTAATTTGTTTTCATTATTTAAATGTTTGATTTGTTTAAAATAATTGGCCACAGATTCACAGATTATCTGATATAAGTAGTATACATCTGTTGTGTGATTATAATTAATTGTTAAAAATTTCATTGGAACAAAAGTCAAAAAACGTTTATGAAATCTTGAACAAACTTGGTTTATATCCCAAAAATAATATTTATTTCGGATAATGGTGAATAATTAAATCTGTGAATCTGTGGCAACTTTTAACATTAAATCTTCACAAAAATACAACAAGACGGGAAAAACACTTAATTATTTCTGATTTTTTTCGGGTGGTGTATATTTATTTTTCTTATTGCCTCCTCCGAATACTGAAAAGCGAACATAGCGTTTTGGATTTAAACGTACGTCCTCAAACAACAGATTCAGTTCTTTTGACACCGATTTAAGGTTTTTATATAAAGTATCGTTATTAATAAGCATGCCGAGAGAACCTTCGCCTTTGTTTATTTTTTCAACTATTTCATTTGTTCTGCCCAAAGTAGAGTTGAGGTTGTTAATGGTTTTACTTACATTCGCTTTTGCAAGCGAATCGCTGATACCGGAAAAATTATTTATAATATTAGTAATTTTCTGATTGTTGTTTTTAAGATTCTGGCTTATTGATTCAATATTTCCTATTATCATGGCAAGCCGGCTGCGCTGAGACGAAACAAGTGTATCTAAATTATAAGTAGTGTGTTCCAGATTTTTTATTGCAAACTTTATGCTTTCAAAGGTTTTTGATAGGTTTTCACGTGTATTCTCATTAAAAATAGCTTGAATTACACTTAAAACAGAATCCAATGAAAGCATCATGTCTTCGGCTTTTCTTTTTAAAGGAATAATCTGCTGGTTCACTTCTTCTTTTAAAGTGCGTTGAATAACGGAAGAAAGAGTATCGCCCGGAACAATATAATCTTTGGAATTACCTAGTTGTATTTCTATTGCCCTGGAACCTAATAAATCGGATGATATCTGTGCTACGGAATTTTTAGGGATTTTGAAATTGTTGAATAAACTTATTTCAACAATAACTTTTCCGGAATTGTTGGACTGCAGATAAATATTTTTTACCTGGCCCACTTTAAGTCCGTTTATGGTAACAGGATTTGAAGGTAGTAATCCGTTCACCTGATCGTATACGGCATAATAGATTTTCTGCGGTTTGAAAATATCTTTACCTTTAAGAAAATTAAACCCCCAAATCAGTAATGCTGTTGCAATAACAATTAGAACGCCAATCTTCGCTTCTTTTTTTATTGTAAAGTTTAACGCCATTTTTAAAAATTTCTTATTTTAAAACACACAAACCTATGAAAAATTATCAAAATTCCAATTCATTTTTGTAATAATTTTCTTGCTTCTTCAAGTGTAATTCTTTCCCCGTTACTAAATGCAACTATGAATGCATCTTTATAACCCTTATTACGTATTTCGTTCAATAATGGTTTTGTTTCAGTTATGCTTTTATATTCTCCGGTTGCATATTTATATATGCCTCCGTTAAAATATTCATAAACATCAGGGAATTTTCTGTATACCTCATTGGTTTTGCTTAGTTTTACAGGTGAAGTTGTGAATTGTACTTTGTAAACAACTTTATTCACTTTCGGAACTTCTTTGGAAGTGTTTTCTTTTGCGAAATTTTTATTTTCTTTCGCTTGCTTGGGTTGTTCCTTCACTTGCTTAGGTTGTTCCTTTTGTACGTTCTTTTTAACCGTATCGGGTGATATTTTAATTTCAGGTTTTATTGTGTCTTTTTTGACAACCTCATTTTTATTTGCTTCTGCTATAATGGAATCATTATTAACGACATCATTTTCATTATTTTTAGAAACTTCTTTTGACAAAGAATCATAATTTATTTTAGGTAAATCTTTTATTTCGTCCACTTCATCTTTTTTATATCTCGTATCCTCTGTTTCGGATTTGTATTCCTTAAATGCCCGGTATATGGCTGATGCAATATATTCCTGTCCTTTTGTGGAACTTATGAAAGCTCTTTCATCTGCATTCGAAAGAAATCCTGTTTCTGTGAGTATGCTTGGCATTGTTGTTTTAAACAATACAAGAAATCCGGCCTGCTTTACGCCTCTGTCGTATCGACTTACCCTGTCTCTCAGCTGTTTCTGAACTTTTGCTGCCAGATTAAGTCCCTGTTCTAAAAAAGCATTCTGATATAAAGAAAAAATAATGTACGCCTCGGTAGAGTTTGGGTCAAAACCGTTATAGTTTTTCAGATAATCATCATCAAGAAGTATTGAGGCGTTTTCTTTCTGGGCAACTTCATGGTTTGCTTTGCTTCTG
>JAQUPB010000167.1 GCA_029004185.1 Bacteroidales bacterium
TTAAGAGTTGTTATTTTCCGATTTGCCGAACGGGCAGTAAGTGAATTTTCTATTAATCCTACAATCCAGCTTCGTATAATATGATGGTTTGTATCAGTTATGTCGGTTATATTGTATTTTTCGGAAAGGAATAAGTAGAATTGTTTTAAATCTGATTCGTATGCAGTTACAGTGTGAGCCGAATACCTCTTTTCAAACTTTAAATATCTGATGAATTCTTCAATCATTTAAAAAAAATTAGGAAGAACAAAATATAAAAATATTCGAACAACCGAGCATTTGAACAATCGAATTTTAAAACAATTGAATTATCTATACAGAATTATAAAAGAAGAAAAAAGAATTTTTATTCGGAACAAAGGGTTATTGAATTCGTTTTTTTATTATTAAAAAAATCTACTAATGAAATAATGTACAAATATTATAATGTTCGTTTGCCTATATGTGTATCTGTTCGATTGTTCGATTGTATATTTTTAAAACTTTGGTATTTTAAGCTTGTTGCTCTTCCTGCAGTTTTTGAATATACCTTGCTTTCAGAATTTCCTGTCTTCTAAGGATAGATGGTTTTGTGAATTTTTGTCTTTCCCTCAATTCCTTAACAACTCCCGTTTTCTCGAATTTTCTTTTTAATTTCTTTAATGCCTTGTCAATATTTTCGCCTTCTTTAATAGGTACTATTATCATTTTTTTTGTTTTTGTTTAAAATTTAATTTTAGAATTTGCAAAAATACAAACAATATTTTAAATTTCAAATAAATATTCAAGGATTTTTAATTACCAAGGAGTTTGATACATGGTAAAAACTTTAGCCTTATACCCTGCTTATTAAATTATATCATCATTCATAAACCACCCAAAAAAGCGCTTTTGAGCCCTTTACAACTTTTTCCTGTGTTGTGGGGTCAAAAACAAATGCATCAATGGTTGGAGCTATTGCTTTTATTTTCTTTTCTATAGTATATGTTTTTTCATCATAATACCATTCTTCAAAATAGGCAATTTTGGTCACATCATTAGGATTAAGGCCTTCAACGGAAATTCTTTTTATAACCTTTGAAGGGTCATCCGGGTCTTTTGACGTGATAGTGTCTCTTCGTGTATTTTCATCTTTTATCTGCTTTCCGGTCAAAAGTGTTCTGTTTGCACCATAATCGCTGTATACTTTAATCTTATCATTAATGGCATCATCTATTATTTTCTTAATAAAAAGCTTTATTTCAGCAGTATCTGACTCACTTAAAATTGAAGCTTTGTACTCAACTGTATAAACGAGTTCTTTAATAAGTTTTTTACTTTCGGCTTTTTTTGTTTTCGTACATCCGATTCCACCGCATATTGCAGCTATGATAATCATAACAAACAGTTGTTTTTTCATATTTGTAAGGTTTTAGTTTTAATAATTTATTAAACAAAAATAATAATTTCATTGTTGCAAACAGAAATATTTTATCAAATAAAAAAAAATACTACTTTTGCAATTAATTAATGTTTAATAAAAAAATATGAAAATATGAAAAAACTACGTAATTTATTAATTATTGCTGTTGTGGGAATTGGATTATTCTCGCTTCAGGGATGTGCTGTTATACCTTCTCCGGCAGGAGTTGGTTTCTTTTATACAGGCGTAACATATCCTTCACCGGCGTTGGCTGTTGATTGCAATGCTAATGTTAAATCAGATAAAATAGGCAAATCTGAAGCAACAAATATTCTCGGAGCCGTGGTAGTTGGCGATTGCAGTATTGAAGCTGCAATGAAAGCAGGAGGAATAACAAAAATTCACCACGTTGATACCAGAACTGAATCCGTGCTTATTTTCTTTGCTAAAAAAATAACCATTGTTTACGGTGAGTAAAAGAAGATAATTTATCACTAATGTCCGATAAAAATATTTTAAAGCATATGGAATGGCTCTATTTTCAACATATTGCTATATATGTCGCCCCTACGGGGCTTCCTTTTTGCAATTTGCTTTTTTTCTACCATAATATCGCCTCTAACGAGGCTATGAAAAGTACCGTAGGTACGGAATTATGGTAGAATAATCAATTACAAGAATTATTAAAGTGCCGTAGGCACGAAATTATCATTATGAACAAAATTTAACCGGACAATAATGATAATTTATTTATAAATTATTCTTGCATAAACAAAAGACCTGAGAGGTTGAACAAATCTCTCAGGTCTTTTCATTAATAACCAGTTCAAATAATTCCTGTTTTTTTATTTCAGCCATTTATCAAGCCAGCCGAAAAATTCTCTTTGCCATAAAATTGCATTTTGAGGACGCAATACCCAATGGTTTTCGGAAGGATAATAAAGAAGTTCTGCCGGGATTCCTTTCAGCACTGCTGCATTAAATGCCTGCATTCCCTGGTCAACGGTAATCCTGTAATCATTTTCGCTATGAATAACCAAGATTGGTGTATCCCAGTTCTTAATAAATTTATGCGGCGATGATGCATATGATTTTTGTGCAGTTTTATTTTCCTTATCCCAGAAAGGTCCGCCTATATCCCAGTTTTCGAACCACATCTCTTCGGTTTGCAGATACTGTGCTTCGAAGTTGAGAATGCCGTCGTGGGCGACAAATGCATTAAATCTTTTATTATGATTTCCGGCAAGCCAGAATACAGAATAACCGCCATAACTTGCGCCTACAGCGCCGAGTCCTTTTTTATTAACATAAGGTTCTTTTGCAACATCGTCAATAGCGCTCAATAAATCCTTCATATTTTGCCCGCCGTAATCTCCGCTTATTTGTTCAAGCCATTCCTGACCGAAGCCCGGTAATCCGCGCCTGTTGGGTGCCACGATAATGTATCCTCCCGCAGCCATCAACTGCATGTTCCAGCGGTAATGCCAGTTCTGACTTACCGTTCCCTGCGGTCCGCCCTGGCAGAAAAGCAACGCAGGATATTTTTTGTTTTTATCGAAATGAGGCGGATAAATCACCCATACCAGCATTTGCTTGTTGTCGGTGGTTTTCACCCATCTTTCTTTTACTTCTCCCATTGCAAGTTTTCCCATCAACTCCTTATTAACAAATGAAAGTTCACTTGCCACGCCGTTTACAGGATTTACCGAATAAATTTCTCTCGGCTTCGACATTGAGTTCATTTCGGCAATAAGTTTATCACCTCCAACATTAACTGACACATAATCGTGAATGCCGCTTGTAATCTTATTTATTACTCCTGTTTCAATATTAAGTTTATATATTTCTTCAGTTGCATGCCAGTCGCTTATAAAATAAATACTTTTAGAATCATCGCTCCAGCAAAGGTTTTCTGCATTCTGGTCGAAATCTTTAGTGAAATATGTTTTTGTATTTTTTGCGAAATCCAAAACGAAGAGACGGATTTTATCGGCTTCGTAACCATCGCGCTCCATGCTGCCCCATGCAAGCATTTTTCCGTCTGGTGAAAATACAGGCTGGTTTTCGTAGCCCATCATTCCTTTTGTAATGTTTTCGGTAGTTTTCTTGTCAATATCATAAAGATATAAATCGGAATTTGTTGAAAGCGCATATTCTTTTCCTTTTTTCTTCACGCATGAATAAACTATTTTTTTGCTGTCGGGCGACCATGCTATGCTTTCCATTCCGTTGAAAGGCTTGTTGGGGCAATCAAATTTTTCGTCTTTCATGATGTCAACATCATTGCTTAATTCATCGCCATCATAATCAGCAATAAAAACATGACTGTATGAATCAGTCCATGTATCCCAGTGGCGGTACATCAAATCGGTTATAATTCTTCCGTCCGATTTCGGCAAATCGGGATAAGCATCTTTTACGGTTTTCACAAGTTCGGAAACTTCTTTTGTGTAAACGATTTTCTTCCCATCGGGAGAATATTTAAATCCTGTTATTCCATCTTTCACATCGGAAATTTGTTTTCTTCCGGAGCCGTCAACATTCATTTCCCATATTTGAGTTGAGCCGCTTTCGGAAGTAATAAATCCTATTTTTTTACCGTCGGGGCGCCAGAGCGCATTGTTTTCGCCAAACGGTGTGTGCGTGATTTGCTTTTTGTCTTTGCCCTCAATTGTCATTGTATATAATTCACGGTTACCTTTATTCATAGGTATGTCGTAATATATGACAGAAAATAAAATGTATTTTTTATCAGGCGAAACAGAAACATCATTAACTCTTCCGAAAGCCCACAGCACCTCGGGAGTCATCAAATCGCTTTTCAGATTCAGTTCGGGTTTACCTATGATTTTCTTACTCTCCGCGTCGGCTTTGGAACCGGGGTTCTTTGGAAAATCGCACGATATAATAATCATGCATGTTGCTGATAATAACAAAATAAGTTTTTTCATTTCTTCAGGAATTAAATTGTTGGATTTTCAAAAGTAAAGTTTTTTTTGAATAATAAAAAGAAGAAAGGTGTTACATTAAAAATTCTCCGTGTAACTCAGTGTCTTCTCTGTGGTTCTCCGTGTAATTTTTTTTATTTTTTTTGTTGCACGGAATCTTACAGAGCTATTACAGAGAACCACAGAGAAAAAATCTTTATATCGGGTTGAATTATAAATTCTGAAAATTAAAAGACCTAACAAGCTTTCGCAACCTGTTAGATCTCAAACACTGAAAAATCCTCTACAAAACCCAGACTCTGACAGGTTGAAACTCTGTCAGGTCTTTGCCTATTCGGTTTTCAAAACATTAAAAAAACAAACTTCTTTTCCGGTTTTACATCGAGAGTCATTTTTTCGCCGTTACGTTTAATTTTAAATTTCAAAACATCAGTTTCTTTCTTGTATGGTTTAAAAACCAAACCTGTATGCATGTATAAATATCTGAGTCCGCTTCTGCCGCCGCCCCTGACAATCATTTCACCCCATTTATTAGCACCTACATCACTATATTTATTAAAAAGGCCAATGCCATTTATGTTTATTATTTTATCTCCTTTTTTAACTCCGGCTTTGTCTGCAGGTGAATCAGGAATTACTTCACTTACATTTTTTAAATCACTTTTATTATACCATATTCCTGTATATGAATAATATTTGAAAAAATAATATTCTGAGTTTTGATGCCAGACTTCGGGAAACTGAAAAAGCAATATTGCAAAATAATCGCCGCAGTTATCAAGCAATATTTGTTTTGTTTTTGAGGTTTGAGATATAGAACCCGACCAGATAACAGGAGGTGTTTTGCTTGTGGCAATTTCACTTGCATCCAGAAATTTCAGGGAAATGCTGGTAAGATAAGTTACATCGGTATAACCTTCTTTTGTAGTACTTTCAGTTATAGGCATTGGCACAACACCCCAGTACCAGTTATAAACACTTTTAACACGTGTGCTGACAATTTGCTGTGGCGGAACATATTGTTCTTTCTGACCGGAAAAAAAACGTATTAAAACTATTAAATCCGGATTTTCCTGGGAACGCCTCATTCCTTTATTGTCCAATTGTTCTCCAAGTTCTTTTAAAAGTTTCTTTTCCAGAAGCGGATCTTCTGATGAGGTTAATTCGAAGTCATAAGTTTTGTATTTATGCATGTCTCTTGTATCGTCATGAAGCAAAGCCATCGCTGATTTTTGCATTGTAGTGTATTCGGCGTACTCATTCGTAAGTATCATTCCCATTAAGTTTCCTTCAGAAGCATAATTTTTGTCATTAAACGGAATTGAAATCCGGGGAACAACAACATCAAAAAAAGATGTTCTGCCGAAACGGTCTATGGTGAGCTTCACCTTTGTGCCCGCAGCACCCCTAATGCGACTAACAGGATTATCCATATCACTCACATTTTTATCATCAATGCGGTAAATACGGTCGCCGATTTTCAATCCGGCAATATCTGCAGGTGAACCCTGCCAGCAATATTCGACTCTTAAATATTTTTTATTTGCACTTATTTTAGTTTGCAAACCGACATAACCGTTTTCCGTGTTGCCCTCCTGTGACAGGCATAATGTTACATTCAATATAACTGCTAAAATTATCAGAAATATTTTTTTCATATGTTTAAATTTTGAGGATTATTTATACTTTAATATTCTCTTTGTTAACTAATTAAAATATTTTTGCTTTTTTAGTTATACCGACGATGAATGTCGGCATTAAAACTCGCTCCCGCAAAAGCCCATTGAATAACCCGCTCGTGAATATCCATGCATTTTTTCATCGCAAATGGCATAATACATTAATCATTCACGGTTGGCGCAATCTTTTTCTTTTTGCATGGATATTTCATTTCCGTGAAATTTAAATTTATTAATTCTCAAAAGTAAAGATTTTTCAAGAAAAATAAAAGGAAAGAACTATATTTAAATTCACAAAGTGCGAAGTCTCCTGACTTCGCACAACGAGAAAAAAAACGATGATTTATTTATGAATTTCTATTTTTCTTTTTCAATAAAACCAACGACAGCAACAGGGAAAAGACAAGTAATGAACCGGCAATAATAAACGATATGGAATGACTTCCCGTATTTGCAAAAAGCATTTGCGACAGTCGGCTGAAGATAAATCCGCCCAGTCCCCATGCCGACATTAAAATCCCATAATTAAGTCCGAAATTTTTCAAGCCCCAGAACCCTTTTGTGAACGAAGGAAATAATGAGAGGTTGGCGCCATAGTTGAAACCTATAAATGTTGCCAGAA
>JAQUPB010000168.1 GCA_029004185.1 Bacteroidales bacterium
ATCTAACGACAAACAAGCCGCATTTGTAAATTTAAAAATCGAACTATCAGAGAAAAAATCATACGCATCTGACCAAAAAGGACTAGTTGATAATCTTAAATATTTAATTTCTCATTCATCAGGAATGGAGAAAAACCTAATTGAACTTGAATTTAATGGTTTCAAAGTTTATGGAATAAGTCGTGAGAAAATTGAAAGTAGTAATTCCACATTAGGTATTTTTGTAATGTTCCCTGGAAATAATGTGACAGTTTATTTTTATTTCAATAATCTTAAACCTGAAATTAGCAATTTTGAAGGAGTTGACGACTATAGAAAACAACGTGACAAATTTATGGATGAATACACTAAACATTTGACAATATGCAAGAATAAATAAGTACTGGCGCTAACAGCGGTTTGCAACAATGCGGGGTATTGTGTAGCTTGACAATGAAATAAATATTTTTAACTTTGTATCGGCTTGATAATTCTGTGCGCATAATCCCGCACTGTTTGCAAGCCGCGGAACGTTGGCAACCATAATATGAAATGTCTCGTCCTGAAATAGGTTGACATAAAATAAGTCAACATGAAGCAGGACAAAGAGAAAAAATCCGGACAGACTGCCGACAAAAAAAAGATTGATAGATTCTCATTCGGAGTAAAGAAAAAAATAATAGATGAAGTAACGAATGGACGCATTTCAATCAATCATGCATCTGTAAAATATCAAGTATCACGATCAGCCATTGACTACTGGTTGAAGAAATTTGCTACTTTCGAACAAAAAATTAATCGCATGAGCAGCAAAGACGAAATCAAAAAGCTAAAAGACAGAATCGAGGAACTGGAGTTCATCAAGGACTTTCAGCAAGAATTGATAGCAAACTTCGAAACTGAAACGGGTAAGGAATTATCAAAAAAATATTTGCCCGAACACTTAGTAAAAGAGATAGAGAAGAAAAAAAGGCACCTAAAAAAAGATTAATAAACGAAGTGTTCGGGCTGAGTCGACAGGCATTACATAAAAGAGCAAAAAAGCAAATAGAAACGACATTAGAAAATGAAATTGTGTTGCAGTTAATAACCCCATATCGGAAAATAATGCCAAGAATTGGCACAAGAAAGCTTTATGCATTAATAAAAATGGATTTAGCAGCAATGAATATAAATATGGGCAGGGATAAGTTTTTTGCTTTATTACGAGAAGAAAACATGCTGGTACATAAAAAGAAGAAGTTTACAAAAACAACAAATTCAATGCATCGGTTTCGAAAGCACAGGAACCTAATAAAAGATAAAGTTATAAGAGAACCAGAGGAAGTATGGGTTGGCGACATAACTTACATTGATACAGAAGAAGGATACCATTATCTATCCTTGATAACAGATTACTATTCAAAACAAATATTAGGATATCATTTATCAGACAATTTAAAAACAGAAGGAGCATTAAAAGCATTAGAAATGGCAATAAGTTCAAGGATATATCCAAAGCGCCAATTAATACATCATTCCGACCGGGGATTTCAGTATTGTTCTTATGAATATACAGGGACTCTGACAGAAAATAATATTCAAATCAGCATGACAGAAAAACAAGACCCGTATGAAAATGCAGTAGCAGAAAGAATAAACGGAATATTAAAAGATGAATTTGATGTAGGCGGACGATTTGTAAATTATGCACAAGCAATAAGAGAAATAAAAGCAAGCATAGAAACATATAATAAATTTCGTCCACATCAAAGTTGCAATATGTTAACGCCGGAACAGGCACATTTGGTTGGTAAATACGAATTAAAGAAATGGAATAAAAGGTGGAAAGAAAAACAAAAAGAAACTAAAAAAGTTATATAATCATATTGTTGAAATGAGAATAACTAACAACACACTATGCCTTCAGGAAGTTATTACCCATTTCAACAATAATTAAGACACAGAAAAAGTTTAAATAAAAATGATTAAATTTGTAAACTAAAATTAATTAAAAACTTGTCAACCATTTTCAGGACGATACAAAACCAGAAATACTTTTTTTAACCACAAAAAATATATTATGGAAGAAATGGAAAATATTATCAAAAAGTGTATTAATCAAAAGTACTTTGATGATTTTAAATCAACAATTGACATTTTGTATAAATATAAATGTCATAAAGAAGATTGGTATATAGCTACTTTTATGAATCTTCTTGATAAATTGAATATAAAATTTGAAATAGAAAAAGGTGAAATAGATTTAATAATTGAAATAAATGGAAAAAAAATATTTTGTGAAATAAAAAATTGGAATGAAAATAAACATTCTTTATTAAGCTTTCTAAATAATTATACGAGAAATGATTTTAAAAAACTTATTAAACAAAAAGACAAAGGAGAAGCATATTTAGTTATTTTTTATCTGCCAAAAGTAGAGAATGATAATGAAGTTGAAATTAATAAGATTTTGGAAAATTTCAAAATCAAAAAGGGAAATATAGAATCATATAATGTTTATGAAATATTGAAAAATTGTTATTTGCTTTTAATTAAAATAAGTTCTCTATAACGTAATAAATACAAAAAATATCATGAAAAAACTATCTACTACATTAGCATGCCTTTTAATGTTAAATCTATCTTTGATTGCACAATGGACAGAACAAACTAGCGGAACAAATAACATTTTATACTCAGTTTTTTTTACAGCCCCTGACACAGGTTACGTTGTTGGCAGTGAGGAAATTCGAAAAACTACAAATGGTGGAACAAACTGGGCATTACAAATAAGCGGAACAACCAATTGGCTATATTCAATTTATTTTACCAATGCCAATATAGGTTACGTTGCAGGAGTGGCTGGAACAATTCTAAAAACCACCAATGGGGGAGCAAACTGGACAACACAAACAAGTGTGACAAACAACTGGTTATATTCAATATACTTTATTGACAACAATATAGGTTATGCTGTTGGTGATATTGGAACAATTCTTAAAACTACTGATGGCGGAACAAATTGGACAATACAAACAAGTCCTACATCTAATCATCTAAATTCAGTTTATTTTATAGATATTAATACAGGATATACAGTTGGTACTAGTGGAATAATTCTAAAAACAACAAATGGTGGAACAAATTGGATTACACAATTAACGGGTGGTAACAATTTAAATTCAGTTTTTTTTACAAATATAGACACGGGTTATGCTGTTGGCAATCTTGGAATAGTTTTAAAAACTACGAACAGCGGAACAAACTGGTATACACAATCTAGTCTGGGAGCTGATTATAAATCAGTTTATTTTACTGACTCTAATACAGGTTATCTTGCTTGCCAAAATTCAGTTTTAAAAACTACAAATGGGGGTGCAAACTGGACAATACAAGCGAATTATGATTTGTGGTCGGTTTTTTTTGCTGATACAAATACGGGTTATGCTGTTGGCGGTAATGGAAAAATAATAAAAACCACAAATGGTGGTGTGACATGGATAAAAGAAAAAAACAAAAAAGAAACTTTAAATATTTATCCCAACCCTACAAATAGATTTATTGATATACAAAACGTAAATAATAAAACGGAGCGGTATGTTTTAATTCTAAGAAACATAAATGGGAAGGAAGTGTTATTAAAAAATATTGAATTTGTTGATACATATAAATTAGATTTATCAAATATTGATAATGGCATTTATTTTCTGACACTTCAAAATGACAGAGAAATAAAGATTGAAAAAGTTGTGATACAAAAATAATATTGCAATTTGAAACAGAAAAATAAATTACGGTTGCCAACCCGGGCTTGTTATCAGCGGGCGGTAATAAGTAATTTGAAATTCAATAATTATTTATAAATTTGCTCACGGGGGAAAATGACGCAGGTATTAAATGCCCGCCGAATCACAAGCCCCGAACCGTTGGGCGCAAGCTATACATAAAAATTGACACATAACATTATGAGGAAACTTTTTAACTTTTTTATTATTTTTTTACTGATAACTTTTTGTTCTTTTGGACAAAAAGACACTTTGCAAAAGAAGATTGATTCAATAAGTTTGACAAATAAGAATACAAATACTATTTTTTATGAGCCAACTAAAAAAAGTCCATTTGTTTTTCTTGATTCTGTTATACAATATGAAAATGGTGGTCGATTATTTGACAATGTAGTTATCCTGATGCATGATTTTCCTTTGGACTGGGTAAAAAGAGGAGACATTGACTCGTTGATACAAATTTTAAAATCAAAAAGAAAATGTAAGTGTTTTTTCAATATAGTTTTTTCTGGAGTGCCTGAAGACAATGACTTCGCTGAACTTGGAGGTTATGCTATAGAGTTTATTAATTCATATAGACAAAAAAGAAAAGTTGACTTTGGGTTATACAGTTGTCCAAAGACAGACAATAATGAGATTAATGAGATTCTAGACTGGTGGAATAATTATAAAAAGAAATAACGCCAGCGCCCAACACGGGCTTGTTATTAGCGGGCAGAAATTAGTAATTTGAAATTCAATAATTATTTATAAATTTGCTCACGGTTGAAAGTGACGCAGGTATTAAATGCCCGCCAATTCACAAGCCCCAACCGTTAGCGGCAACCTCATGAAAAATCAAAGATTGACAATATTTTTCTTAATCGGATTGACCGCTTGTAATTCATTTGACAAAAAGACAAATCAAATAGCAAAGACAGACACGACCAAACCACGTGTAAAAATAATTGACAGTTTGCCAAAGACTGAATCTTTTAATTTAACAAAATCCGAATTAGATTCTTTGAGAAAAAAAGAAATATCAGATAGTTTGACCGCTATAAAAACACTTAAATTAGCATTGAGAATTGCCAATAAGAAAAAAATCAAAGGCAATTTTATTTTACGTTCTGACACATTACAAATAAAATATGGAAACATTTTTAATTATGGACAAAAACATTTGCTCATTAAAAGAATTTTTCAATGGGGTATTTATTTAGACATTTTCAAACTTCAAGACAGCACATTCAAAAAGATACTTTCTAAGGAAATTCAAGCTTTGACTTATATTGGAGACACAATTCGAGATGTTAATGGAGACAACAAGCTTGACTATTTAGTGCATTGGTATCCATTAGCCGGTTGTTGCTTGAGAGATATATTTGATGTTTATCTGCAAAAAGAGAATTGTGATTTTTCCGAAGAATTTGAGTTTATTAATCCAACATTTTTTCTAGATGAAAAAGTAATTAGAGGACTTTGTTATGGATGGAATGCACCATTATACAAATTTGAATGGAAAGATTTTTCTATTGATACAATTGAATATATTTACATGCCTGACAATGAAAACAAGAAAAGTTGCAGCAAGAAAAATGACAAAAATTACGTGAGACGCAAACATGAAGACAGAAATGAAAAAGGTGAAATATTAAAAGGATTACCAAATGAATATAAGAATCTTAAATATATTGACTATTGATAAAAGGCAGCCGCTAACACGGGCTTGTTATTAGCGGGCAGAAATTAGTAATTTGAAATTCAATAATTATTTATAAATTTGCTCACGGGGGAAAGTGACGCAGGTATCAAATGCCCGCCAATTCACAAGCCCCAACCGTTGGGCACAAGGCAAATAGCGAACTTGATAATTAATAAAATATGAATAAAACATTTTCAATATTGACACTTTTATTAATTGTATTGTTTTTTTCGTGCACAGAAAAAGCAAATAAACCATGTTTTTGTTCGAATGAAGATGGGAAAATAATTAAAAGAAAACAAACAGACTCTATTAATCCAAAGAAAATATTTTCATTTAAAAATGGACAAAGAATAATATTTTGTGATATTCAGCCTTTTATTTGTTCGGAAAAATATTTATTTGAATTGACACCTAATAATAGCTGTTTTGAGATGTTTTTTGATGTTGAATATAATTTATCTAATGACACATTATTTCAGACTTTTTGGACTAGCATACCGCTCGGAGAGAAAATTACAAGCATTGACATTCCTATATACAGAATAATTTATTATACTAATAAGGACTCAATTTATTTTAAAGAAGAGTGTAATCCTCAAATTCCCAAATTAACAAAATCCGAGATTGATACCGTTTTAAAAAGACACGACAAGCTCATAGAGATATATAAAATGCAAGTTAAAAATGTTAGTCCTGATTCTTTATATGCTAGTGAGTGGACAAGCGGTAACTTAATTGATAGTGTAATGAGTATTTCATCAGAGCTATTAGCTGCTTCTTTGAGTGGTTCCAAGACAGCGGATTTATATTTAAAAAATATTTATGACAATTTTAAAGGTTTAGATAATGCGGGTACAGGAGAATTAATGTCTATTTCAAATCTTATTAATGACATTTATAAAAACAAATGCAATTGCAGAAAAGTAAAAAATTAATGCCCAGTGCCCAACATGTGGTTGCATCAACCGCCGTTTCGTGCCGGTAGATAAAACCGCAAGTTTTTTTAGTTCATTATATTTTGATAACTTTGTGCAAACAAGTCGGCGGCTCATGCAACCACCGGCCGTTAGCGTTCAGCACGTTTACTAATTTTAAAAAAATTAAAAGTAAAAATCTGCCGATTTTTTTAAACATAAAAAACTTCCTTTATTT
Organism: Bacteroidales bacterium; assembly: GCA_029004185.1. GTDB lineage: Bacteria > Bacteroidota > Bacteroidia > Bacteroidales > JAHJDW01 > JAQUPB01. The sequence goes on from JAQUPB010000168.1 coordinate 6,586, forward strand.
CTTTTTGACACAAGAATAATTATTTTAACTTTCCGAACTTTTAGA
>JAQUPB010000169.1 GCA_029004185.1 Bacteroidales bacterium
ATCAGTTTCAGGAGGAATGACTTTCGTATTTAACGAATCGTTTTTTGCGGGAATTGGATTCTTATTTGTTTTTTCTTCAGGCAGAAACCGGATGAAATAAATTAAAGCAAGCAGAGGAATGAGTGCCGCTAAAGACCAGCATATTTTTCTAAAAAGGGAAGATTTGCGGAACAAAGGTTCAAGCGGTGGGGTAATCGTTTCTGTTGTTTCTGATTTTTGCTTGTTACCGTATAAAACACCTGTGGTATGCGGACTTCCTGTAATTTCAATTAACTCTTCACTTATGTTGTCAGCACCGCCTGCTTCATTTGCTTTCCTTATTAGTTCTGATATTTTTTCATCGTTACCGGTATGGTTGTTCAAAACATTAAAAATATCTGAGTCGCTTATCATCCCGTTCAAACCGTCAGAGCATAGCAAAAACATATCGCCTTTACAGGGTTGTATTGGTTTTTCGCAAATTTCGGGTTCTATTGTTTGTGCGGTTCCAAGCGCTTTGAGTATTTCATTTTTTCTTGGATGATTTTCGGCTTCACTTTCGCTTATCATTCCTTCATCCACAAGTTTCTGTACAAGTGAATGGTCTTTTGTAAGACGTTGCAGATGGTTTTGCAATTTCATATATATCCTGCTGTCGCCGACATGTGCAAAATAAATATTGTCGTCTTTGATAATAAGCAAAGCTATTGTAGTTCCCATTCCATATAACGAAGGGCTTGCAATGCTTTTTAAATAAATCTGCTCATTAGCATACTTAATTGCATTATTAATAGCAATGTAAATATCGCTGTACTTTTCTCTGCCGAAGAACTCCAAAACACATTTAACGGCAAGCGAAGATGCAGTTTGTCCGCCTGCATGCCCGCCCATGCCATCGCATACAATAAAAACATGCCCGTTTATGGTTTTTGCTTCACCAATGCTGTCTTCGTTTTTGGCTCTCTTTCGACCAATATCAGTTAAACAGGAATATTTTATTTCCACGTAAAAAAAAAGTTAATGGTTATTCGTTAATAGTTAATCGTAAAATAAATCTCTTATTTTTGTGTGATTAAATGATGATATTTTCAAAATTACAATTATTTGAATAAATAAAAAACATATGAGAAAAGATTTCTTTCTTTTTTTTATTTCGTTATTGTTGTTTTGTTTTACTGCCTGTTCTTTCGAAAAGCTGAAGGTAGAGCGTATCAGCAGTATTAAGATAATTAATATCCGCGACAATCAACTTGAACTGGAAATAACAGCAGTTGCAAATAACCTTAATAAAATAAGTGCAACGCTTACGCAGGTTAATGCTGAAATATTTTTAAACAACAAGCCTGTCGGTAAAGGAACATCTGACAAGGAAATAAAAATAAAAAGCAATGACACTACATCCGTAACTATTAATGTAAAACTTAATTTGCCTCAGATGAACGAAGTATTTCCGAAAATACTTGCAGAGGACTCGACTCTTATAACAGTACAAGGTACATTTTGCCTGAAAAAATGGTTTTTTTCAAAAACTCTTAAAGACACTTTCATAGTATATATGAATGCAATGCAGGAGCTGCAGAAATGCCTGAACAACGAAGCCAATACGCTGGTAAAAATAACTGGTTTTAAACCAAATGGAATAGGACATGAAGCAACAAAGTTTGAATTAAACACTGAATTCAGTAATCCGTATCCGTTTACATACAGGTTGGAAGAATTGAAATTAGATGCCGTAATGGAAAATACAACCGATACTGTGGGGAAGATTTTTTATTCAACACCAATTGAGATGAAACCGAAGAGCACACAGGAAATAGCTATGACTGCTGATTTCCTTTATAAGGGATTTATACAAAGCATAGGCGATGTGTTATTAGGTGGTGCCAGAAATATCATTATTAAAGGCACTGCAACCATTTCAATAAATAACTTAAAATTTGTATTGCCTGTTGAAAAAAAGCAGAAAGCAATTCCTCTTTTGCCTGACAAGTGATATTTAGCTGCCTTTTATATAGGGTAATTCGCAAAAAGAATTTTCCGAAAAATTAATTATTAATAGCTATTGTCCGATTAATTATTTGTATCGTTCCTACGGAACTTTAAATAACACGGATTACATTATTCTACCGACATTTCGTCCCGTACGGGACGGGATATTGGTAGAAAATAAAATAGAAAATATTTAAGCCCCGTAGGCGGCGATACATATTTTAACTTTAAAACAATAATAAATGAAACCCCGAATTCAATTGTTTTTATTCGAATTCGGGGTAATTTAATATTGAAAAATCTTCTGTGATGAAAGCTAATATTGATATTTTATTTCAGCGACTCACCCTATATAAATCAATCAAATTTCAGAGAGATGTAATTATCTTTTATATGGGTTTTCATGCACTCATATCTTTCTTTTGAATAAGGATGCGACATGAGGAACTTTGCCAGTTTCGATTCCTGTTCATTTCTGTCTTTCGCCATTCGCTGCCATAACTTGGCTCCTGCACGAGGGTCGTAACCTGCAGCGTAGGCAAGGTCGGCACCATAGCAATCCACTTCATGTTCGTTAAATTGATTGAATGAAGGCGTAGTAATTTGTTTGATGGTAAGCAAAACTTCACCGAACCGGCCTGCAACTTTAATTCTTTTCAGGATAAGGTTTATGTGTCCTTTTTCATCATGTCCTATTTCATGTGCAATTATGCAAGCCAGTTCACTTGTGGTTTTGCAGTATTTAATCAAACCTGTATTTACGAAAATCTGACCTCCTGCGGTGTAGGCATTGACAACAGTGTCATCCATCAAATGTACCGTATATACCAATTTTGAATGATTATCAGGTCTGCATGCCAAAAGGTCGTTAGTCATTTTTTTTAGTGCATCATAAACAGGACCTGTTGTGATTTCTTTTTTTGTTTTTATTACTTCATCGTAAACCTGCTGCCCGAATTTATTTTCTTCTTCAGCAGTAATTTCTCCCGGGGCCATTTTTACCGCTACCACTTCCATGTTGTTTGTTGTAAAAGCTGCCTGCGCCATAGCGTCGGTAAGCAGGCAATCATAACTGAATTTTATGTTTGCAGGCATTTTCTTTGCCTTGACATTAAGCTTATCTTCTTTTAATTTTAAACTTGCTGCATATTGCCCGTATGTGGCAATTGAGCATGACAGCAGCGATGAGATAATAATTAAACTTTTCTTTTTCATTTTTTTTTGATTTAAATTACTTTTAATAAATATTTTTTGCAGTATTTTTACAATTAACGATTAACAATTAACCGTTAACGCATTAATTCATTTCTCTTTTCAATTCTTTTCCCTGAAGTACATCGTTTCTCCAGTTACCCTTTTCTGTTCTGCCGGAACTGTAATAGAGAGTGCCATATCCATCGCGCATGTTATTTTTAAATTCCCCTACATATTTTTCTCCGTTGGCAAAATAATAAGTGCCCCGCCCGCTCATTTTGTCATCTTTAAATCCTCCGACATATTTATCTCCGTTGGTAAAATAATGTGTGCCCTGTCCGTTAAATTTGTTATCTCTGAACCAGCCTACATGCTTGGCACCGCTATTAAAATAAAAGGTTCCATAACCGTTCATTCTGCCATATTTGACTTCACCAACATATTTACCCTGAGGAAATGTCAGTGTTTTTACTTCGTTTTTTTTGTTAACGATTGTTTGCTGGCTTTTTGCTTCTTCGGTTTTTTTCTTTTCAGCTGCTTTGGTTTTTGAAACAGAATCTGCACGTTTAACTGAATCGCTTATTCTTTTTTGTTTAGCTTCTTTAGAAGTTGAATCGGTTTTATTTGCAGGGGTTTGTTTTTTATTATTATCATTTTTAATGTTCAGGAAAAAATAACCTGCAAGGGCAGTTGCTGCAACAAGAAAAACGGCAATACTTACCCAAAGCCATTTTCTGCCTTTTGATTTTTTTTGTGGTGGTACGGGTATCTTATTTTTATCAACGATAATTGTTTTTTCAAGTATAACAGTTTTAGACGCAGGTTTTTCTTCTGCATTATCTTCTTTTTCGATTCCCTTTTTTATCAAATCATCAAAAAATGTTTTTACATCCTGATACCTGTTTGAAGGTTCAAGTTCCATGGCTTTTAAAATGGTTGAATTGACATGTTCCGGAACTTTGGTGTTCAGTTCTTTTGGAGAAGGAAGATTTTTTTTGCGCCGAGCAAGACTTTCCACGGGAACATTTCCTGTGAGGCAGGTGTACAGTGTTGCACCAATGGAATATATATCGCTGTAACATCCTTTTTCCATTTCATTTACATATTGTTCCTCTGGTGCATATCCGGGTGTGATGATAACCTGTGTTGAATTTGTTCCTCCGATAAAATCTTTTGCAGTGCCGAAGTCAATCAGTATTGCCCTGTTATCGGGGGTTATCATGACGTTGGCAGGTTTAATGTCGCGGTGAATAATTCCTTTTGCGTGAATTGCGCTTACTGCATCACAAATCTGTCTCAGGTAATTTATAGCATCTTCATAATCCAGTGTCTTTTTTTGCTTGATGATTGATTCTAATGTGTCGCCTTCAATAAAATCCATAACGTAATACGCAGTATTGTTTTCTTCAAATACATCTGTAACATGAATGATGTTTGGATGGTTGCGAAACTGGAATAATGTCTGTGCTTCTTTTATAAAACGGTTTTTGTAATTTCCAAAAGCTTCCATTGAAATCGACTGGACGCTTATTGCAGGAAGTCCTGTTTGCCTCACGCAATAGCCGCTTAAAAAACATTCTTTAATGGCAACACGTGTTTTCATGACGGTAAATTCCGCAAGGTAAGTTATGCCAAAGCCCCCCCACCCTATTTTCCCGATTATTTCATATTTGCCGTTCTGCAGTGTGGAGTGTGGTTGCAATATAAAATCCTGTTCCATTATAATTAAAATTAAAATTTAAATATTTTTTATGCTGTCTTTCTTTTTTAATGCCATGTATATGCCAATAAACACAAGTATATTGAGAATTGTTATAATCAATAAATTTTTATTAAAACCGTCAAAGAGTTTAAGCAAATTATACCCGTCTTCATAAAACGATAATTGTGATAAAGTATGTTTATGAAGAAGTATATCGCCTGAAGTTCCTGTGGTTTGCACAGGAGGAGGAACAAGTACGCAAACGCTGTCCTGAATTCTTGCTGTTCCTTCTGTTCCCCATCGTCCTAATGTGAAATAACTTAATACTTCTTTCACCGGATTATTTATTTTTACAATAACACCTGCAAGAATTATTTGCGGCATGAGTGCAATAGGAACCATTGACATTACCTTTTCGGCATTATCGAATACTGCAGATAAAAGCAAACCGAATAAAGTTGCCGAAAAAGCAATATAAAATAAAAACGGAATTAATTCATGCAGATGAATAAGCATTATGCCTGTGTCATTATTATAATATCTGGCATACACAATTAATACGAAAATTATCACTTGTAACAAAGCAATTAAAGATAACACCGATATTTTCGAAAACAAATAAGTGAAAATATTCAGGTTATACATTCGCTCCCGTTTATAAACCGAAAGTTCACCGACTATTTCTTTTGAGGCATTACTCACGCCAAACCAAACAGCTGAAATTGCCATCATGAAAATAACGCCGAGCTGAAGTTGGTCGAAAATAAAAATCAGCAGAGTTGCGATAATAACAGGTTGTGCAATCAGCAAGCCAAGATTTAATTTATCGCTTATTTTAATTTCGGAATATCTTCTCGTAAGCCAAAAGAACTGTCTGAACAAAGAAATCTTCTTGTCTTTTTTTATTATTCCGGAATTTTCTGCGCTTTGTTCAAGCTTTTTGCCTGACATCCATTCGTTATAATATTTTTTGAGATGTTCTTCCTGCATTTCTTCATTACTTGACTTATCAATAGAAAGTAATGAATATACTTTGAGAATTGTATTCTGGTTGAAATAAGAAAGAAGTTTGCGGCGGTCGTCATAAAACACGGGATATCCACGTGCCGCCATAAATATCACCCTGTCCACATATTCGAGGTCTTCGGGTTTGTGCGTTACCATTATCACGGTAGTACCCTTATTACATAAATTTTTAATGCATGTGAGAAATTCGTGAATTGTTTCGGGGTCGAGCGGAGATGTGGGCTCGTCAAGAAAAAGCAAAATAGGATTATTGAGCAATTCAACAGCAATGGAAACTCTTTTTCTTTCCCCACCTGATAAATTTTTTACTTTGGTTTTTTTAATTTTATCGCTGTTCAGTTTAAAGATATCCAAAACTTCCGCAATGCGCCGGCTTATTTCAGTGTCGCTTGTATCATCGGGCATTCTTAGCTTTGCTGCATAATACAGTGTATCGTAAACTGAAAGTTCACCGTGAATAATATCCTGTTGCGGCACGTAGCCGATTTTACGTTTCAGAATAGGATAATCCCTTATCAGGTCGAGGCCATATAGCATCACCGTTCCCCTGCTGGCAGGGTCGGCTCCGTTAAGAGCATTCATGAGTGTGGATTTTCCGCAGCCCGAAGGTCCCATCAATGCAACAAACGATTT
>JAQUPB010000170.1 GCA_029004185.1 Bacteroidales bacterium
TACCAGTCTGTGGTTGATAACCCAGCCTAAGCGACCACCTGCAGTAAATGCATTTTCGTTATCGATAAGCGAATAACCCATCGATAATCCCATGTATCCTCCGTGAGAAATGTTTTTACCCAGTAATGTTTTTATTTCATAATCTTTTTTTTCTTCCTGGGCCGAAACCCATAAGCATGCTGCAACAGCAATCGAAAACAGAATTATTTTCTTCATATATTTTAAGTTTATTGATGAATTATACTTCCTGAACCTGTTATATGCGTACTAACAGCCGGGTTGCCCTGGTAATAAATTTTTCCGCTGCCGGTTATCCTGGCATCCAGAAAATCCAGTACCCACAATTTCATTGACCCGGAACCCGAAATATCGGCAAAACAAGTATCCTGCTGCAGGCTGAATGCATAAATATCGCCCGAACCCGAGATTTCCATTTGCGACTGATGAGCTATTCCCTGCAAATTAATTTCACCGGATCCGGATATTTTCGCATTCAATGTATTTGTCCATATCTTTCCTTCCATATTGCCCGAACCCGAAAGCAAAAGATGCAGGCTTGAGGTACTCAGGCTGTCGATATAAACTTTTCCAGAACCGGATAAAATTACATCATCGACATAAGGTGCCTCGACAAAAACCTTGATAGGAAAATGATTCTCAAGCCTCCGGTGATTGCGGGTTTTAATAACCAGGTCGTGGCCATGAATACCTGTTTCGACATAGGGTATCAGGTTGCCTTCTGCTTCTATGGTCACCTGGTAATTTTGTCCTGGCGAAAAATAAACGTCATATTCACCTTCTGAAGTTATTTGTGTAAACGAAGCAAGACTCCTGTTTTCGCTTATCACATGACCATTTCCTTCTATCTTGTGACGCAAACAGGAGGCGTTTACCAAGATCATAGATACCAATAAAGGAAAAAACAATTTTTTCATAATACAGATTTTTAATTTCTGATATTAAGGACAAAATTGTTTTTGAAGGGTTGCAAAAAAATAAAAATTATTTTTAAAAAACCAGATTTAAAATTATAGATTGCGGCTCGGGGGCCGCAATGACGCAGTGAAAAAAGAACCGTCACTGCGGACTTGATCCGCAGTCTCCTGTTATAAAAAACTGAGATGACGGCAGGTTTATTAACGGATGCCTATAGTTAAGCTCCCCTGGTTTACGTTAAGCTTAACATCCGTAGCGTTCGGCTTTTCGGGTCCGATTTTTCCACTTGTTTTATATTCCTGCATTTCAGGATTAGTCAGGTTCTTTGGAAAAGAATTTATGCTGTCGGGTAATACAAGAACGGTTTTTCGGTTATAGGTCAGGTCTAAATTGGCCGCAAAATCCTTTTCGATGGTTAAATATAAATCAGCATAGGACGAAGTAATATTCAAGTATCGTAAATCGGTAGCTAATTCATCAAAGGTGAGATTTCCGTATTTAACAACGTTCAGCATAATATCCTTATTCACCTTCCTGAATTTAATAGTCGAAAAATTGGTCTCGCCCTTAATGGTGTTCAGTGTATCGATAACACATTTGTCACGCCTTGAATTTATATACATTTCATTGACAAAGGGCAGTTTTATTTCCGAAGATTTGCTGATCATGTCGAGTTTATTTGCCTTGCCCAGTTCAAAATCCATATAGTTCAGGTCGAGCGTGGCATTGGTAAGCTTATTCAGGTGCGCATTGCCAAATGCCAGTTTCAGCTTGGTGTCACCGGTCAGGTTATTCGCCTGAAAGTCTCCATTGGAAAGGTCTATGCTGAATTTTCCCGAATGATTGGTTGTATAAACGCTACCATATTTATTTTCTATTTTGATTTCATTTTTTTCGGGGACATAAACAATCCAGTTTATTTCAACTTTGGTATTTCCGTTAAACACTGTATTTGCAATATCAGAAATATTTGACCATACGCCGTTGTTATAGTCGCCAATCACGGTTTTAGCAATAATGTAGTACGGAGAATTGTTGAACTGAATATCAATGCTATTAAGAACCTTAGTGACCTTGTCTACAAGTTTATCAGCTACTTTTATTTCAATTTCAAAACGTACCGAATCGGCCTCGTTCGGAACAATATGTATGTTTCCGTATTTATTTGTGATTTGCACATTGCTTTCGGGAAACGCCCTGAATGATTTTTGTATGGTTTTGCTCATTTCAACGACCTGCGCTTCTGTCACTATAGATAAAAAGATTATTGCAATAAAAGCGGCAACTTTTCGAATGGTGAACTTTGTTTTCATCTTCTTCTTATTTTAATTCTGCTGTGCAAACATGTGTTTTCATATATTCCAGGACTTCCAGCTTCATCCTGTAATTCTGGATCATAGCATCAATAACCTGGCTGTTATCTACATTTTCTTTCAAATCATTTTGTAATTCTTTAAAAGCCTTATCGAGTTGACCAAATTCGTTGTTTATCTCTTTTTTTACATCGGGATTATCCGAAGTACACTTAAAGACTTCATCCTTTTTCTTCTGAATCATATCGGTATAATATGCGCTTGCTTCGGCTAATTCTTTGTTTTCAAAATTCACTTGTTTTTTTATGTTTTTTTTATGCTTAATGTTATTTTTTTCCGTTTTATTTTCAGCAATGATCTTTATGGGAGCATCCGTTTCGTTGGATTTCTTTTCAATTGTAACCTGGTTCTGAGTTTCTATTTTTTTATTCTGTTTTACTGCCATTCCCTGACCATTGTTATTATCATGCATATAATCATGAAAATAATAGGCCCCCACAAATAGCAGAATAGCTGCTGCTGCCTGCATTGTAATCTTCAGCCAGCGATAATTCTTTCTTCCGGGCTCATTCTTTCTGATATTCTCCCAAATCCTGCCAGAAGGTTCCAGGTTGTCGAATGCCTCACGGTTTTCGTTTACAAATTTTTCGAGCTTATCTTGTTTCATAACCCTGGCTTATTAAAATTTCTTTTACCTTTTGTTTTGCTCTCATATACTGAGTTTTTGATGTTGATTCGCTGATATTTAAAATCTGGCCTATTTCTTCGTGATCGTACCCCTCGAGCAAATAAAGCGAGAAAACTATCCGGCTGCCATTGGGAAGCACTTCCATTGCGTTTTTAACTTTATCCACTGAAATCCCCATTTTTTCTTCTTCCTCAGCATTAATTATTTCCGGCACTTCTTCAACGTATTCAAGTTTTGTTTTCCTCCGGTTTATCTCATTTATACATTTATTAACTGTTATTCTCTTTAGCCATGCACCAATAGTCGAATCGAAACGAAAGCTTTGTAACCGGACAAATGCATCCGAAAAAATTTCCTGAAGCATGTCTTCAGCATCGGTACGATTATTTAACATTCTGCAACAAATATTGAACATAGCCTTTGAATAAAGCTTATACAATTCAAACTGTGCATTCCGTTCGCCACGGATACACCTTTCTACCAGTTTTTTATGAATATCTTCCTGCACTATTCCCGTTGAATCTTGTCGATTAATTCCCGGTTTTGAACATAAAGACAAAAATTTCCGAATCGGGTTGCATTTTTTTGAAAAATTTATTCATTTGTCTTTATTCTTCTAGTTTTGATCTTTTTAATATCTGATATGCATCATCTGTCGAAACTCCCTTTGAAGCAAGAAAACGAAGCAGTTTTTGACTTCTTTCATAATCGCTTTCTGCTTTAATCGATCTTAATTTATTTCGTGAAATTTCTTCCAGTTTAGTTAAATAACTTTCCTTATCAATTCCCTGAAGTGCTTCTTTAATGTCTTCTTCTGAGATTCCCTTTAAATAAAGTGCTTGTTTTATTTTTAACAATCCCCACTTTTGAAATTCAAGTTTATCATGAACAAAGGCACGTGCAAAACGGTTTTCATCAATAAATTTTTCAGAGATCAGTTTTTTTAAAATATTTGTTATGACATCCTCATTCACTTCTGCTTTAAGTAAACGAGCTTTTATTTCGCTGCAACACATTTCTCTTCTGCTACACCAATACATAGCCCTGTCGTACCAAAAATCCTCATTTTTTATATTTCCGGTCATAAAAATGCTGATTTTACTATTCTAGGTTTTTTATTTATATCGGGAATGATTTCGGTTTTTTGAAAACCTGATTCGATAAATACTTTTCTTACTTCATTGGCATAACTTTCATGAACCTCCATATAAATTTTTCCTTTTTTATCGAGATGAAGGTTTGAAAAATCTACAAGAGCTTTATAATATTTTACAGGATTTTCGTCGGGAACAAAAAGTGCAATATGAGGTTCAAAATCTGTAACGTTTTTATGCATATTTCGCTTCTCAGACAGAGGAATATAAGGAGGGTTACTTACTATAATATCGAATCTTTGAGTCTCTTTAAAAACATTTGAATTAAATATATCGTCAATATAAAAGTGTATTTTTGTGTCATTATTTATTGCATTTTCGTGAGCTATTTCTATTACCTCTTTTGAAATATCAGTCGCAGAAACATTCCAGTTCTTCCGATTATTTTTAAGGGAAACAGCGATACAGCCCGAGCCTGTACCAATATCTAAAATCTTTAACAAATTCTGACTATTTTCTTTTAAAATAAGGTCTGTCATTTCTTCGGTTTCCGGCCTTGGAATAAGTACAGCGGGAGTCAGTTTGAAATTCAGGCCATAAAACTGAGTGCTGCCTGTAATATATTGAACTGGCTCGCCAATAAGAAGTCTTGTTAAGATTTTATTCCATTCTTCAAGTTTATTTTTGGGAAACATTTCCTGGCGAAGTTCTGCATATCTGAATTTTGAGTAATTTAGCACGTGTTCAATCACTGCATAAGCAATGCTTTCGGCTTCAATCATAGGGTAAAGCCGCTCCAGTGCTTTAACAAGGTTATTAAATTGATATTGAATCGTTAAGTCAGACATTATTATTAGTACTTAAAGTGCCTTAAGTTTGGAGTACTTAAAGTTGTTTAAAAACAGCATTAATTTTAGGCACTCTAAATTTTAGGCACTTAATTAAACAAAGATAAAAAATTGCTCATGAACATTGATGAAAAATTTATGAGCCGATGTTTGGATCTTTCAGAAAAAGGTCTCGGCAATGTTGCACCAAATCCCTTGGTGGGTTGCGTAATAACCTATGAAGACAAGATTATTGGCGAAGGATTTCATCGAAATTTAGGCGGTCCTCATGCCGAAGTAAATGCTATAAATTCTGTAAAAAACAAAAAACTTTTAAAAAACTCCACTTTATATGTTACTCTCGAGCCTTGTTCTCATTTTGGAAAAACACCCCCCTGCGCAGATTTAATTATTCAGAATAAAATACCTCGTGTTGTTATTGCAGCATCAGACCCTAATCCGCTTGTTTCTGGAAAAGGCATTAAAAAATTAAAAACCGCCGGCATTATAGTTGAAACCGGATTTTTAAAAAAAGAATATGATTGGAAAAACAGAAGATTTTTTACTTTTCATAAAAAGCACAGGCCTTATATTATTCTGAAATGGGCACAAACCAAAGACGGATTTATCGACATTGAAAGAAAAAGTAAAGAAGCAAAAATTACCTGGATTACAAACGAAGAATCCCGTTCACTGGTTCATAAATGGCGAACTGAGGAACAGGCTATACTAATTGGGACAAAAACAGCTATTAAAGATAATCCCTTACTGACCTCGCGCCTTTGGAAAGGGAAAAATCCTTTAAGAGTGGTATTAGACAGATCTCTGGTTTTACCTAAGAACCTGAACGTTTTTAATCACGATGCATCAACATTGGTTATTACAGCGAAGCAAAAAAAATCAAATTCAAAACACATTGATTTTTTACATCATGATTTTGGGGGAAATTTTTTAGAGGATATTCTGAATGAACTTTATCATCGGCAAATTCAATCGTTAATTATTGAAGGCGGAACTAAAACCTTGCAATCATTCATTGATAAAAGGCTTTGGGATGAAGCACGAATTTTCACCGGAGATATTATTTTAAAAAAAGGGATTAAGGCACCTGTAATTTCAGGTAAAAAATATTCCGAACAATTTATAGGAACAAGCAAACTTAACATTTTGCTAAATAAAAAAACCGGACTACAATAACCCGGTTTTTTCATGAAAACACATTTATATTTTAAAGTTTGGGTTTCGATTTATTGAATTTAACAATGAAAAGTAACTCATGTGAACCATTGCTGTATTTGTGAATATCTGACAAAGTATAATCATACGAGTAACCAAAAATAAACCGATCTTTACGTATTCCTAAATTAATGGCAACGGCATCCTGAGTCCTGTATGTAAGACCCATCCAAACTGTTTGTTTATACGTAACTTTAGCGTTTACATCAAGTTGGGCAATACCTGCTTCAACAAATTTTACAAGAATAGAAGGTTCGACAGAAAAATTAGCATTCAGATCAAAGTTATAACCACCGCTTAGAAAATAATGCCTTACGTGTTTGTTATCAAGAATACCATCGTTCATTAAATCAACTTTGTGGTTGAATAACTGATAAACGGATAAACTGGCAAAATAA
>JAQUPB010000171.1 GCA_029004185.1 Bacteroidales bacterium
CTCTGAGGAAAGGGATTTACTTTGTAAAAGTTAATAATGAAGTAAGAAAATTAGCGGTGAATTAATATTTACCGAATTTATTCCAGCAAACTTCCTTCGGTCATGCCTAAATAAAACTCAACGTATTCGTTTTTTCTTTTCGAATCCATCCATTCTATTGCCCTCCTCGGGTGTTCATTCATCATGCCGGTTATGAGATAAGGAACCTGATAACCCCACGAAATATCTTTTTTCATAGGTAATATATAATCCTGAATAACCTGAAAGATTTGTTTTAATTTAAACTTGGGATTTTTCAAAAAAGCAAGCAAAAGTTCGGTGGGACAATTGCCTGCCCCTCTTCCCAATCCGAGAAGCGTACTGTCAAGCATGTTGCACCCTTCCTGACTTGCAGTTATTGTATTTGAAAATGCCAGCTGCAAATTATTATGCGCATGAATTCCTATCGTTTTACCCGGCATAGCTTTTAAATATTTGTTTGCAATGAGCTTAATCTGTTCGCCATGTAAACTTCCAAAACTGTCTACAATATACAAAATGGGAACTTTAGATTTCGCAACTGCTGCAAGTGCGACATCCAGTTCGAGTTCATTAACTTTGGAAATAGCCATTAAATTAATTGTTGACTCGTATCCCTTGCTCATAATGAATTCCGACAGTGAAATTGCTTTCTCCATCTGATGAACATAGCACGCAACACGAATCATATCAATTACGCTTTCCTTCTTTTCTGTTATGTCTTCGCGCTCTATGCGTCCGATATCAACCATCACAGAAATCTTCATGGGAGAATCGTTGTTTCCTACTATTCGCCGCAAATCGGCTTCATCGCAGAATTTCCATGGACCGTTTTCTTTTTTCGAATATGATTTCTCATTGCTTTTATAGCCGATTTCCATGTAATCAACACCTGACAATGCACAAGCTTCATAAACAGCTTTAACCAACTCATCACTGAATTTCCAGCTGTTCATTAATCCACCATCACGGATAGTGCAATCAATTATTTTTGTTTCTTCTCTGTACATTTCTGTGGTTTTTGTTTAGTTTTAATATTAACCTGTTTCAATTGCATTTCAATAAAATAATCAAGCATTGTCTGATATATTTTCTGAATTACTTCTTCATTAAACCCCAATTCCTTTGCCCACTTTTTTCTTTCTTCCACCACAACCTTATACCTGTCTTTTGCAGCAATGCTTTCTTTATCTGGTTTCTTAAATTTCACGACTTCTTTCACAAACGAAGCTCTTTTGCTGATAAGTTTAATTATTTCTTTATCAATTATGTCAATTTGCCTTCGTATGTCTTCTATACTCCGGCATTCTTCAGCTTTTAGTTTTGATAGGTTTAATTTCATTTTTCTTGTGATTTTGTGAAACTCCCCGCTGCCTGCGGTATAGTAGGATTTTAATTGTTACCTGTCCACAAGCGGCTGAATTTTACTCTCATTTATCCCGTAAATACGTTATTGCAACGATTTAGTTACACGAAACCGGTAAGAATGCAACTAACCTCCAATGACCACATCACAATATCAAATTATTAACCCACATCATAAAATGAAAAAGGAACCTCTGCAGAAGTTCCCCTTTCGTTTCCCAAAGCTTAAGTGCTTAGTGTAAAGGTTATTTACCTTTCAATACGGGAAAAAAGCCCTAATAGGTACTTATTGATTATAAATTTACAATTAAAAAATCCAAAAAGCAAGTTTTTTAGTAATTTTTTTGAATAATTATTTTTTATAGTATTGATTTCTTAGGTTTACAAACAGATTAAATACATGTCATTTCAGTATTTTCGTTTGTTAGAGTTTTACCACCTTATAATTTGAGTACCCACTGGCAGTTTTTACATTCAGCAAATAAATCCCACTTTTAATACCTGCATCGTTTATTTCAATTACCGACGATTTTATGAGTTTTTTACTGTCGGATAATTCATACATCTTATCTCCTACCAGATTATAAATTTCTATACTCACAATATCCGGTGCATTCATCTTAATGACCAACCTCTCAGAAAATGGGTTTGGCTGAATGCTCACAGGTTGTTCCGGAATCAACAAACTCAAATCATCAGTTTTTGCCTGTTGATTAATTCTGTGTTTGTTAAAAAAATTCCAGATTTCAATACTTGCGAGAGTATCCATATTGCAGGCAATAAAGGGAGAACCCGGCCAGCAATGTCCTGCTCCGTTAACTTTCAAAAGTACAACTTCACTTGAATCCTGACAAAGTCCGTAATAATATTTCGTTATGGTAGAACCGTCACCGGTATTAACATCAGGAAATTGGGTAACTATAGGTGTTAGCGGACAAGCATCCTTTTGCACCCAAAACTCGATAGTGCTGTCAACCGAAGTGCCGAATGTTGAGCCATTGTAATTAACAATGGCATCGCTGGTACCATGTATATGCATTACAGGAACAATGCGCGAAAGATTACAGGTGAATTTTGAATTTGATGTGCCTATAGTTCCTGCAACGGAAGCAATAGCTGCCATTCTGTTACTCAACTCGCAGGCAAGGCGCTGGCTCATAAAGCCGCCGTTAGACATTCCTGTTGCATAAACCCTGTTGAGATTGATGCCATATTCTTTATAAAATGTATCAATCAATGCAGATAAAAACCCCACATCATCAATTGTAGCGTTTACGTTTATTCCTGCATTCCAGCCGTTATTTATGCCATTCGGATAGACAACTATAAAATTGGCAGTATCGGAAATATTGTCAAATCCAGAAAGCATTTGCTGCTGGGAAGCATTTGATGTGTACCCGTGAATGTTAATAACCAAAGGCAGATGTTGCCCCTGTGTGTAGCCGGGAGGCAAATGTGTAATATAATTTCTCATAACCCCGCCGTACAGGAAGCTATCTACCTGTGCCGTGCATATTCCGGTTATTAAAACAAAAACCGCCGTTAAAATTTTATTTCTCATTTTTAAAAATTTAAAAGAAAGTTTTTATTGTTTTTTTTGAATTATCAGCTTTTTAGCATACTGTTTATTCTCTGTTGTAATCACTATAAAATATAGTCCTTCCTGTATATTTTCCGTTGTAATATTTTTTTTATAAACACCCTCATTTTGATATTCCTCACAAACATTTAAAATATTTCTTCCCAATAAATCAAAAACGGAAATATTTATTTTACTGTTTGATGAAAGGTAATAATTTAAAGTAACGCCGGAACTTGCAGGGTTAGGATATATAGTATAATCGAAGTTATAAACAAGTGATTCAGTTTTCTCTTGCTTTGCGGATGTAGTAAAATAGCAAAGAGAATCGCCGCAAAGGGCGCCATAAACTGCGGCGGCAACAACAAGGTTTTCGTGAACTGTAAACTCGGCACTCATGGGAGAAGTTTGCTGGTCGAACCATCTCTCATGACCTGGCCAGTTTGCTATTAATGGATAAACTGTCTTTTCGGGCCATCTGTTGCTCCATGGACCCAAATATGTTTCCGAAGGATTTCTAACCCAAGGACCGTAAGGAATAATACCAACACGTTCATTAGGGGTTCCGTTATACCACGAGTCCATATGAAAAATTCCCATCGGGTATCTTTCTCCTAAACCTGTAATCCATGTCATGTTGAGGGGATTTGTACCAAGAAAATAATCGGCAGTGGTGTGCAGATACTTGAGGTAATCAGCAGCTTTCGAAGGATTTGAAGTTTTAAGAACAGCATAACCTATAACTCCCTCAACAACTTTCGGAGTGGTAGGATGACCACAATTTAGCGGCTGCCAGTAATTTCCACCCCAGCGACAGCCCCTGTAATCAATGTAATTGAGCACATATAAATCGGCAGTATTTTGAATCGCTCCTATGGCATTGTTTAAAACTGTTGCATTTGTTGTTCTTCCGGCTGGCATGGTGGCATATGTCCATGGACCATAAGCCTGATCATCGTTTATCTGTGTTGAAGCTGTTATTCCTTCTCCGTTAAAATCGGTAACGAACTGCGTATTGTACGAAGAGGTACCTGTGAGTTTATAAAGATTTGCCGCTGCATACATTCGCATCTGCCTTAAAGAAAAACCATGACAGGAAGGATTTCCGCTTAAATGCGAACTTGCCCAACTGTACGCATTTATTGCTTCCTGCTGCCAGTTTATTCCCTCAACATCTGTTTTTCCAGCCAATTGCAAGCAATAAGCAAAATGCGCCGCAAGACCGGCATATTTATAAGTCGTATAAGCATCTTCACCAGAGACTATCCATGTTCTGAGAGTATCTTCCCATGAGCCCTGAGTCGATTTATCAGGTCGTTCGTCACCACCCCACAAATCGCCCATGACTCTTGCGCCGCCTACGCCGCCTGTCCCCCATCCCTTTGCCTGAATTGTATCTTTAACGCGTTTATAAAACCTGATAAGCCAGCGGGCTTCATCAAGAACATCGGGAATGCCGTTGCCGCTTTCGGGGATATTAAGTTCATCATCGAAAAATCTGTTACCGAAATTTTCATAGAGAAACATAAGAAGTGTCGGTATTTTCGAATGAGTAAGATATCCGTCCCAGTCGCCTGCATCCTGATACCAGCCCCAAACATTTATGTTTCCTTTTATACCTGCATTCCAAAGCGTTGTATCTGCTTTGTCAGCATCAGCACCTGAAACATCGCAGTACTTTGTTGAAGTGTATTTAAGTTTACCATTAAAACCCGGAGTAAGAAGCGGGTTATGCGGAGCAGGCCGCGGCTGGGTTGTATAAGGAGCAATCAGGGCAATACCGCTTCGCTGCTGATACAATCCCTTCATCACATAATGAAAAACATTTCTGAATACATCACACGAAATTTCGAAAGGAAATGAACATCCAATTCCATTAACCGATAAAACATATTCGCCAGGCGTATTTAACGCCGAGAAATCACATTCATAAATATCGGCACCTGAAAAATTTCTTCCGGGAGTTTCATTTGTGTTGGTTTGCCCTGTTTCCTGAGTTGTTTTGCTTTTCCTGAAAACAAGATTTCCCGAATAAACAACCGTGGAATCTGAAATACGAATTATCGAAAATGCGTTATTATTATAAGAAGTTAAATCAAGTCCCCCTTTATCGCCGAGCCAGTGGTAAACATAACCATATTTAAGAGTGGCAGAAGTTGAATATCCGACATTATTAACATGAACTGCTTCTGAGCGAAGTTTTGCTTCATTAAAAACAAAGCTCCACGTTGAACCGTTTGATGCAAGACTTCCGGTATTGACAACATATGTCTTGCCTTTCTGCATTGCATTTGTCAAATAAAGATATATCCAGTGTTCTTTGGTATTATCCGAGTCGTCGGGATTTATGCAACCGGTAGTTCCGAAAAAAGGAACCGTACCCCAGTTACTGCATGCCCATGAAAAATCAGTTCCCTTGGTTTTTCTTCCCAGATCGCTTGGTATTATTGCAGTTGAATAATTTGCATCGTCGGGACTTGTTACATTATAATTATTTTTATTCCCGGCATTGGTTACATTAAGCGGTGTTGTAATTGCCCATTCATTAGCTCTTATTTCGCCTTTTAGATGATGACGGATATAACCGTCTTTGAAATGCACCAGAATTATTTTGTCGGTAAGAGGAGTTGCACTAATTATATTTGAAGCAAAAACATAAAAAGGTAATTGCAGAAAAATCAATGCAGATGCAATAAAAAAACGTTTCGTTTTCATAATTATGGATAAAACAAATTATTACTATCTCTCAAAAAAATAAAATTCATTATTTTATATTATCCTTTTTTTCTTGCCACAAAGGCACAAGGACTCAAAGTCACACTAAGAATTTATTTGTTATTTCTTGGTGCCCTTGAGTCCTAGTGGCATATTTTTTTTACAGACAAATAATTATTTTTCTTTATTTTTAAGGTTCAATGGTAAAACGCCTGCCATTTCACCTATAACGTTAACAAGTTCGGAACCTGTTGGAATAACTATTTTGGCATTATTTGAAAGCGATGCTTCAAGAGTTTCTAGTTTTTTCAGCAATTGTGCATTACCTGTAAAAAACTTATCTGCTGCTTCGTTTACAAGTTTAATTGCTTCCGCTTCACCTTCGGCGTGCAATATTTTTGATTGCTTGTAACCTTCGGCTTCTTTTATTTTCGCGCGCTTTTCACCATCGGCAACAGTTTCGCGTGCAGTTGCAAAGTCAATTGCAGCAATTTTTTCATTTTCAGCTTTTACAACTTTATTCATTGTTTCCTGAACATCTTTCGGCGGGTCAATTTCTTTCAACTCGGTTCGCACAATTTCCAAACCCCAGCTCTTTGTTTCTTCACAAAGTGTTTTATGCAGTTCCGCATTTATTTTTCCTCTTTCGCTGTTTGCCGATTTTAACGTGAGGGTACCTATGATATTTCTAAGCGTTGTACGTGCAAGATTCACTATCTGCCACTGATCTGTGTTAACATTATATTGCGAACTCTTAACACTCGTTTCGTCATCTTTTACCTTAAAATAAACCTGCGCATCAACTCT
>JAQUPB010000172.1 GCA_029004185.1 Bacteroidales bacterium
CGGCAGCTACACCCTGTTCTATCACCTGTTCGCGTGTTGAACGGAATTTATGTATGATATGTACATCGGAAGCGCCTATGCCCGTATGAATACGACCTCTTTTTGCATGCTTCAATGCCTGTGCAGCGCATTCAATATCCTTTGGAACAGCCCTTGTTAATGCACAAATCACGGGTTTCTTAATTGCTTTTGATATGGCAACAACGGAATCAAAATCACCCGGACTCGATATCGGAAATCCTGCTTCAATTACGTCAACTCCAAGTTCTTCCAATGCTAAAGCCACTTCAATTTTTTCTTCAGTGTTAAGTTGGCAGCCGGGAACCTGTTCGCCGTCTCTCAAGGTTGTGTCGAAAATAAACACTCTGTCATTTTTGTTTTTCATAGTATTAAATGTTTTTATAAATGAAATTTATTTTTTGCGGTGCAAATGTAAAATGTAAAATAATCAGTATTTTCATAAAAAATTTCGTTATTACGACACTTAATTGTATTTTTGTTTTTTTATAACCAGTTAATACACATAATATCATATATTTAATTATAATTTCATTCTATTTATACTACAATGGCTAACACTACTTCTGATGCATTATTCAGGTTGATAAAATCGATGACAAAAGCCGAAAAGCGATATTTCAAGTTATTTGCATACAGGCAAAAGTCGGCTGAAGACGCAAAGTTCATAAAGCTTTTCGACTGTATTGACAGGCAAAAAGAATACGATGAATTAAAAATACTTCACAAAGAGCCGTCATTTAAATCGGAGCAACTTTCGAACATGAAAGCACATTTATACAAGCAGGTTTTGGAATGCCTGAGATTTTTCAATTCATCGAACGACATTGAAATAAAAATCCGCAAGATAATTGACCAGACAATAGTTTTATATAACAAATGCCTTTATGAGCAATGTTCGAAAAGTCTGGAGAAAGCCAAATTTCTTGCCGTTACTTACGATAAACCCGTTTTACTGCTTGACATTCTGGAGCAGGAAAAAAAGATTGTATTGAAATTCATCAAATCAAACATTGATGAAAAAGTGAATGAAATAATAAAACAAACCGAAGAAGTTTATAATAAATTGCATCGTTTGAACAGCTTCACAAATCTTGCCACAAAATTATATTCCTTTTATCTGAAAGTTGGATTTATAAGAAATAATAAAGATTTTGAAATAGCAAACAGTTTTTTGTATTCCAATCTGCCGACATTCAAGGAAGAAGAACTTTCATTCAGCGAAAAAATGTATTTGTATTATTCGTTTGTCGGATATTATTATGTATGCCAGGACTTCGAAAAAGGCTGTGATTTTGCAACGAAGTGGGTGAATTTATTTGATGATAATCCAGAGATGATTGTGTCGGTACCCGAAATGTACATTAAAGCGGTAAACAATCTTTTGGTTGCTGAGTTTAAACTCGGGAGATACAATGATTTCATAAGGTCGATGGAAAAATTCGATAAAATAAAAAACCTTCGCGACCTTAATTTAACTGATAACATTCAGTTATTACTTTTTAAATATACATCGGCACACCAGTTTAATAAGTATTTTCTTCTCGGTGAATTTACCAAAGGTTCAAAGATAGTTGACGGATTGGAAAAAGACCTTGAAAAGTTTGCAGACCGCCTCGACAGGCATTACCTGCTTATTTTATATTATAAAATGGCTTGCATGTATATTGGCTGCAACAATTATTCAAAAGCAGTGCATTGGTTAAATAAAGTAATAAATGCAAAAGACGAGAATATACGTTCCGACATTCAGTGTTTTGCAAGAATACTTAATTTGATTTGCCACAACGAACTCGGGAACAGCGCCCTTGCCGACTATTATGTAAAGTCAACGTACCGTTTTCTTCTGAAAAAAGATGATATGCATTTGTTCCAATCGGCAATAATGAGATTTCTGAAAAAATTATCAAAAATTTCCAGCAACAAAGAGCTTGTTAATGCTTATGCGGAACTTAAAGAACAGCTTCTGCCGCTCGAAAACAACACTTACGAAAAAAGAGCTTTTGTTTATTTCGACGTTATTTCGTGGCTCGAAAGCAAAATCGAAAACAGAACCGTTGAAGAAATTATAAGAGAAAAAGCGATAAAAAAAATAGAAGATAGTAATACCTGAGAATATTACTAGCAATAAAGGAACCTAATGTCTTCTATAAAAAATTGTTCAATTGTTTAATTGATAAATTGTCATAAATCAGCCATTAATAGTGTATTTAAAAGATAATAAACAATTAAACAATTTGACAATTTAACAATGTAACAATACGGTTATATAAAGTATAAAAAACTTCATGTATTTATTTTGTAACCGACAAATCAAGATACTGCTGAATCATATTTTGAAACAATGTTTTTCCCTTGTTTACCGTAACTTCGTTGAGGGATGCAGGCAGTTTATTTTTTTCTTAAACGGTTTTTTTAAGATTATGATCAAAAACGATTGTTTGATTTTCGTCAATAAAACCAAAGCCATTATCGAATGTATAAAATGCAAAACCCGCAGAATACTTATTGAAAATATTTTTACTGTATCTGAATTTGCCGTGATATATATTCAGCTGCGAGAGTATGGTTGCAGCGAAATCAATATGAGAAGCAATTTTATTATTTTTCTTTCCGCAATATTCTTTTTTCAGTACATCGCCATATAGCACAAAGGGAATATGGTGTCGGCCGGGTTGGTTGTAATTCCTGTTTTTCGGAAATGAATGGGCATGGTCGGCAGTGATTATGAACAAAGTGTTTTTATACCATTCTTTTTGTTTTGCTTTTTGCAGGTATTGCATCAAACATTTATCGGCGTAGTGAATGGTGTTTTTATATTTTTCGCAGTTATTGTTGTTGCCGAAAATATTTTCAACATCGGCATCGAACCACTCGTGTGACGTGCTTGTGATGATAGCCGAGAAAAAAGGTTGCTCTGAATTTTTAATATCATTTAAATGAAAATCATATAATTCCTCATCATATGCGCCCCACAATGTTTTTCTTTTGATTTTAAAATCATTTTCTCCTATGAGTTTATCTATGCCTGCTGTTCTCAGGTAAACGTCGGTATTGGCAAACCATAATTTTCCGCCGCAATAATATGAAGTATAATAATTATTGTTTTTAAAAACAGAAATAAGATTTGGAAGTTTTTCGAATTTCCCGAAATCTTTAATTACCGAATTCTGAGGTTGTGCCGGAAAACCGCTCAGCAAAGCCAGAATACCCTGGTCGGTGCGGAATCCCGTTGCATAAAAATTCGTGAAAAGATATGCCGACTTGCTCAACAAATCCATTCCGGGAGTAATATTTTTTTCACCATCCATGCATCCTACCGCATCGGCGCTCAAGCTTTCAATAATAATTAGAATAATGTTCGGACGGTTTGTATTTGTTATAATTTCGGTTGTATCTTTTATGTCGGGACACAGCTCATTAAAAATTTCATCACTTTCTTCTTTGCTGAAATAATTGTATGGATTTTTCGTAACCTGTTTTTTTACAAATATTTCCGCAAAGTTCCAGAAGCTGTTTAGAGAAGCATTGTTTAAAGTTGAATTTGTCGAATAGTAAGCCCAGTCCTTATCTATCGGGTATTTCTGAAATCCACCTCTTATTCCCGTAATGCACAGGAAAACTAATAATACCGAAAATATTATTTTCTTGTAATTACTCACGCCGGTGAAATTCCTGATTTTCATAAAACGCAGATAAACATATATCCAAAGAACACACTGGAGGAAAATAACAACGTAAAGTAAAAGATGTTCCTTCGAAAAAATAAGTCCTGCCGCTTCTTTAGGATAAGCAAGACCTTCGAGCGCGCGGGCATTTATTTTCGAACCCCAGGTTAAATTAAGCCCGATATCGCCGATGCATATCAGAATGTTAAGAACTATAAAAAAAATCATAAAAATATTTATCAGTGCAATAAATATTTTTTTTGTAATGAATAAATAAATTATAAAAATCAAAACGGGAATGACGAGCAAATAACATATTGCTGAAATATCAATATTTATAGAATAATAATTGCATAATAAAATTTCCGGCAGAGGAACACTTACAAGCATCTTGGAACAGAAAAGCAGAAAAATTATTCTCTGCACAAAAAAGAAAATGTACCAGAAAAAAAAGAGTTTGAGAATGTATTTTATCGGAACTCGCATAAAAGAATATTACATGGCAAAAGTAAGTAAAATAAGAAAGCATTAAAAGAGGTTGTCTAAAAGTTTTTAACCGCAAAGTGCGCAAAGTTTCAGCAAAGTTCGCAAAGAATAAGTGCTTAACTTTCTATACTTTGCGTTCTTGGCGATTTCCTGGCGTTCCCTGCCTGCCGGCAGGCAGGTTTGCGGTTAAATATTTTTTTATTTTACGATATCTATAATTTTATAACAAAACATGTTTATTATTTTTAATTTTGTTTTGTAATTTTAAAAAAATAATGTAGGTTTGTAATAGCACCTTTAATTTTTAAGAAATTATGAAAAAAATCATTTTGTCATTTATATTCTGCATCAGTGCAATTGCATTATTTCCGCAGCAGCCGAAAAAAGATTATCTGAAAAGTTCCAACCCCCGTGCAACGGAATTTTTTAATAAAGCAAACACCAATTTAACCGACAATTACGAAGAAATCCTTTATAATTACAATCTGGCAATCGACCTGGATCCGGAATATATAATGGCATATAACAACAGGGGAATGTTGTTATCGGACCATGGCAAATACAAGGAAGCAATGGACGATTTCATGAAAATTTACAATTCCGACAAAACTTTCAGCAATAACAACAACATACTTCTTTACATTGCATTTTGCAAGTTAAAGCTCGGCGACTATCAGGGAGCAATAGACGATTACAGCAATGTGTTAAAAGCATTCCCGAAAAATTTCTTTGCCTATTCGGGCAGAGGAGATGCCAAAGTTGCTTTGAAAGATACCATAGGTGCCATTAATGATTATAACGCATCAATACGGTTGGGTCCGCAGGCATTTAATGTTCACGATGTTTTTCTGAACAGGGGTCTTTTAAAACAGGGTCAGAAAAAATATCAGGAAGCACTGGTCGACATGAACGATGCAGTGAGAACGGCTCCCGACAATTCTATGAATTACATGTATTATTACAGAGGGCTGCTGAAAATTATAATGAAAGACAAAGCAGGCGCCTGTGCCGATCTTAAGCAAGCCGTTGAACTAGGCGAAAAAAGAGCCGAATCACCGTTGCACCAAAACTGCGGAAACTGATAATTTTAAATAAAAGACAAAATAAATTTAATTAATTTTTTACTAACTTTATTAAAAAAGAATAGACATGAAAAATGAAGCATTAAGATTTTTTTCAATTTTAGTTTGTTTTTTTGTGATTGCATCATGTTCGCACGAAAAGCAGTTTACACAAAAAAAATATGACAAACTCCAAAAGGTTGCTGTTAACAGCGATGGAACAAATTATAACAAGAGCAATAAAACAGAAGGAACCATCGAGGAAGTGATTGTAACAGAAACTAAAAATCCTGTTACTGATAAAACCGGCGATGTATTATCATATATTCCCAAAAACAAAACCAATATTTCAACTCCTTACGAAGAAACTTTAATTCCTTTTATTTTGAAAAAAGTAACAAAAAAACTTTCGGCTCCAAATTTCACTGATGTGAAAAAACAAAATTGCAATCAGCAGTCTGCAAAAAAACAGGATAAAAAAACAGCGCCAAGAGGAGGAAGAGGACATGTATTCTGGAACATTGCAATTGCAACCATTGTTGTTGCCGGCATTGTAATTGCTGCCATTCTTATTGCCAAGTCAAGCTAAAAACAGGTAACCGGTATTCGGTAACCGGTAATCAGTAATCGGTAGTCATTTTTTATACTGATTACCGGTTACTGATTACCGATTACTTTTTCAGAACCAGCTATATTTGAAACTACATCCTTTATAAATACCGTTTATTTTAATGTAGGAGTGTTTCTTTGCTTTATTTATCCATTCTTTAACGGCATTGTTTTGTTTTTCGGATAATGCAGCATTTTGTATTTGCTGGTAATCATCGGTAAGGTTTGCCCTGTGCGGCTTGGTGCGGCTTTTTAACATTACAATTCTCAATGCCTGTTTACCGTGCTTGTCTTTCATAAAAATGGGTTTTGAAATTTCTCCTACAGTCATTTTATCAATAACGAAAAATAATGAAGGGTCAATTTCATTCATCTGAAACTTCGAAGAACTTGTTGAAGGATTAACAATTAATCCTCCGTTGTTTTTGCTGTCATCATCTGAGAACTTAACTGCCGCATCGGCAAATGTATATTTCTTATTTTTAATTAACGTGGAAATGCTGTCGAGATAACTGTTGGCTTTTGCAATATCGGTGGAAGAAATTTTAGGAACAACAAGTATCTGGCGAAGGTCAATGCTTTCACCGCGCCGTTCAATGAGCTGCAAAATGTGATAGCCCGCAGGTCTTTCAACCACA
>JAQUPB010000173.1 GCA_029004185.1 Bacteroidales bacterium
GCAGATTACAACTTTTTAATTTTACGAAACTCCAGTCCACTGATTTCTTTGTATTGTGGGCTTTTTGCTCCAAAAACGGACTTAACATATTTCTTAACTTCCTGTGCTGTTTCTACGAGACCAGTCAAAGGTTGATAAAGTAATGCATCACGTGCAATAATTGCTGAACGATAAGCTGGAGTTACACTGATTACATTTGTGTTTGCTGTTTTAAGATTTGTCAGCAAGGTATTAAGTGCCGTAGCCTTTAAGTCGGTTTCATTTGGTATATATAATGGTTCTGCAGAAACAGCAACAATTAATTTACCAAAATTATCAACAAGGTTATCATAGCTTTGCTGTGAAACGGAAATCTGATGAACTTCAGGGGAAGGGGGTGTAGTATTATCAGCAAGCGGAGTTACAGGCTGTGGTTTTGTATTGTCGGCACGTTTACCTTGAATTTTACGATTTATTGTTTTTGCATCGTCAACAGTCTGTTTGGTAGCATCGGTAGCATCTAAAGCATTTACGACACGGGTACAAAGTTTTTTAAGATTTGTAAAAGCAATCTCACGAGCGTTTGTACCATTGTCATAAGCGATTTTAGTAGTCTTGACCGTTTGCAGGGAGTTACGAGCAGACGTAAGGAGTGTGTTCATTGCAGCAATTTTAATGCTGTTTTTTGTCGGATTGTAGGCGGTTCCATAGCCCGTGCAAAATGAGATTAAATCTTCAAAGTTTGCAACATTTTTAGCATGTCCTGTTTCGGATGTTGATGCCATAGTTTATAAAAAATTAAAAGATTAAAATTATAATTATTCTATTTCGTTGAAAAAACATAATGGTTGCATTCAAGCTTATCGATTATCTTGTCAAGATAATCAAGCGACATATTTATTTTCCCATTTTCTAATTTCCAAACATACTGCCTGTCTACTTCCAACAGGTTCGCTAACTCTTGCAGAGTAAGCCCTAATCTTTTACGCTGACGTTTAATTATCCTTCCTATTATATTTTTAGATTTTTTCATAGAAGGATATTACAAAGAGAATTTTTTTTATTGATTTATTAGTAACCTTGTTATGACTACAAATAAAAAAGCCTCCAAAATATTTGAAGGCCTTCCTTTAATTTTTTTGTTAAACAGATTTTATAGTTTGCTTTATCCCTCATTTTTTATTATAAATATTTTCAAAGTATCTTATATACTTGATTCTATATTCCAAACAAATGCCCTTAATCCCTGTTCCTCCACTTGATCGTTTAATTCCTTAAGTTTTATCATCAATGGCAAAACCTGATCATCATTAATGATAGTGAGGTGCGCATTGTTCAACTCTGGCCAGGTATGAGTGCCTTCATGAGGATTTCCATTGTTAGTGCCTTTTCCCATTATCTCTGTCCATTTTGTAAAACCACGAATTGAACAGTTGTACAGAACCTCTTGCACTTCATCGGCAATGGATTGATTATATGTTATGAATACTGCTTTCATATAGTAAATTATTTTGATGATTTTATTGTTTTCTTTCGTGCCCTTTTTATTTTTCCGACTCCGAAAATTGTATAAATTGTTGGTATTAATATGAGGGTTACAAGTGTCGAAAATGTTAATCCGAAGAATATTGCAATACCCATTGGTTTCCATGTTTCAGATCCACTTCCGCTTGAGAAAATCATAGGAATCATTGCAAGTATCATTGTCAAAGAGGTCATAACAACGGGTCTTAACCTTGATCTTCCGGCAGTAATAACAGCCTGTTTTAATGAAAGCCCTCTGTCCACCTGCAGGTTCGTGTAGTCAACAAGGATGATTCCATTTTTAACTACAATGCCAATAAGCATGATAGTTCCGATCATTGAAATTAAATTGATTGTTGACCCCAATATCAGCAAGCCCAATAATACACCGGTAAAAGCAAAGGGTATGGAGAACATTATAATAAACGGTTCTGTCAGCGATTCAAATTGAGATGCCATCACAATATAAACTAATATTACCGCCAGCAGCAGCAGAAGCGCCAGGTTCTTAAATGCTTCTTTCATGTCTTCAGCGCTACCACCGAAATCTACCGTTACACCCGATGGAATGTCCATTGCTTTGATCTTTTCTTCTAATGCACTTTTCGCCGTACCAATATCAGTTCCTGAAAGTGCAGCAGTTACTTTTACAAGCCGTACTTTATTTTCCCTCTCTATGATTGGCGGTGCATACGAAGTTTTTAATGTTGATATTTCTTTAAGCTTTACCACCTTTCCAGCCGGTGTTGTTATACTAATATTTTCAATATTATCGGTGGAATGCCTGTATTTATCATCATATCTTACAATGATGTCATATTCATTTCCTTCTTCCCTGTATTTTGTAGCCGTAAGCCCTGTAATGCAATATCTGATTGCTTTAGCGACCGTAGCTGTGGTCAATCCAAAGGATGTCATTTTTTCATTGTCCAGTGTGAGCTGCATTTCTGTTTTATCCTTGTCTCTGCTGATCAAAACATCTTTTATTCCTTGAATTTCTTTCATTGAATTCGAAATCTTTTCAGCTATGACACTTGTCTCGTTAAAGTCATTGCCGAAAATTTTAACTTCAAGGTTATTGCCTCCTCCGGCACCCATCATTGATGACGCTCGAGAACTTCCTGCATCAACATAAAACTTTTCTACTTCGGGCAGTTTCTTAATATCAGTTCGAATTTCTTCTGCAATTTTGAATATACTTTTTTCCCTTTCCGCAACAGGTTTCATTCGGAATGTATAGTTTATAATATAATTCCCCGTTTCAGTGAATATAGCAACAATACTGTTAGCATCTCCCGCCCCGGTGCTTGATGAGACAGTTACTATTTCCGGATATTTTGCTTGTAATACTGAGTCAAGATAGTCAGCCACTTTTACAGTCTCCTCGAATGTTGTACCCTGCGCTAACTTTACCTGCCCTGATATCCTGTCATTATCAGTAGCAGGCATGAATTCGCTACCGATTATTTTCGTCAGAAATAATGAAGAAATAAATATGACAGTTCCGATTATGATTACAGTCCAGCGATGCCCAACTGCCCATGTCAATAGTTTAGAATAAAAATTATCCATTTTACCCAATAAACCCTGTGAGAACCAATACAGTTTTCCACCTAAACTTTTTCTGCTGGGGTCTTTAAATTTTAACATTTTTGCTGACAAGGCAGGCACAAGAGTCATGGATACGATGACAGATGCTGCAACTGAAATAGTGACTATCCATCCTAGCGGTCTGAATAATATACCTGTCATTCCTCCCAGCATTGTCAGCGGCAGGAACACTGCAATGATCGTAAGTGTTGATGCAATAACTGCAAGGCTTACTTCGCTTGTACCGTAAATTGCGGATTCTCTTGCGAAGCCCCCTCTCTCCAGTTTCTTTGAGATATTTTCTAAGACAACAATCGAATCATCAACCACCAGACCTATTGCGATTGAGAGTGAGGATAATGATATTATATTAATTGTCCCACCCGTCAAATAAATGTAAATGAATCCGGTGATCAGAGAAACAGGAATAGATAATGAAATGATGAATGTCGCCCTGCCCCGCGAAAGGAATAGCATTACTATTAGAACAACAAATATTAATGCGTACAGTAATGTCTCGCTTAAATTGCTAATTGATGCCTGAACGGTTAAAGATGCATCCATCAGGGCATTTACCTTAACATCCGGAGGTAATGTTTTTTTAATCTTTTCAACTTCTTCTTTTATTTTTTCCGCAACAGTAACTGTGTTTGCATCCGATTGTTTTTGTATCATTATTCGTACATTCTTCTCACCGTTTGCCCGCTCATGTGAATCAATTTCCTTAAGGCTGTCTTTTACAGTTGCTATATCTTTCAAATAAACAGTCTTTCCATTCGTATTGCTGACTACTATGTTTCTTACCACCTCGCTACTCGAAAATTCTCCCTCGACTCTTAAGGGTATATCAGATTTTCCAAGTTTCAGATTCCCCGAAGGGATATTAATATTATTAGCTGTTAAAATAGCCCCCAGTTTTTCAATTGTGAGGCCATAGGCATCCAGTTTATTTGGATCAACATTCACCATGATCGCTCTTTCGGGTGCGCCCATTTCCATGATATTTCCCACCCCTTCAACTCTGTTCAATGGCTGTATAAATTTCTTGTCAATGATGTCTTTCAGTCCTTCATAACTTTCTTCTGCAGTTATTGAATACATTATAACCGGCAACATATTAGTACTCAACTTTAATATCGTAGGAGTTTCAGCGTCGGCAGGCAAATCGCGCACCATTCCTATTGCGTTTCGTACTTCGTTTATTGATTCATCAAGGTTGGCGCCCCATTCAAATTGCAACATTATAACCGAAAGATTCTCTCTTGAAGTTGATGTTATTTTCTTAAGATTGCTCAGTGAACCAAAACCTTCTTCCAGCTTTCTTGTCAAATTTTTCTCTACATCTTCCGCACTGGCACCTGCATAATAGGTGAATACAGAAATAATGGGTGCTTCTATTTTGGGATAATAATCGACGGGTAATTGCAGATAGGAATATATCCCAAAGATAAGCACACCTATGGTGATCATAATGGTGCTGATGGGCTTTTTTACTGCTGTACTATATATGCTCATACATTTTGTTTTTTAAGTTTGTGAAGCTGCTGCATTAATTATATTTGTTAGTTTTCTATTGTAATGGGTGATTGATCTACAAGTTTATTTTGCCCTACAACAATTAACTCATCACCATCATTCAACCCTTCAACAATTTTAGTTTTATCGTCAACAATGATTCCTGTTGTTACCTTTACTTTTTTTGCAACACCTTTATTATTTATATACACGTACATGTTGTTGGTTCCTGTTTCTTTTACCAGGGCTATTGTTGGTATCATTATAGCTTGACCTTCGCCAAGCTCTAATTTTATTTTGGCAAACATTCCCGGTCTTAGCTTTAAACTCTGATTCTCAATTTTTACTTCGCAGGTAAATGTTTTTGTAGTATTGTCTATCGTAGGGTAAACCTTATAGATCTGTCCACTTATTACCATGTCAGGATATAGTTCATTTGATATAACAGCTTTCATTCCTTCTGTGATTAAAGGATAGTATGATGCTGTGATGCTGACCAATGCTTTTAGTTCGCTTATTTGAACTATTGATACAATTGCCGGCTTTCCTATGCTTGTTACTGGAGTTCCTGAATAGATTTCTCCATCTTCGAAGTATTTTCCGGAAATAACTCCGCTTATGGGTGCTTTCAACTGTGTATTATTTAAAAGGTTCTGGTAACTCGATTTTGCAATCTCATAGGCGGTCTTTGCAATATCATAAGCCTGGGCGGATACGCTGTTAGATTTCTTCAGTGTATCCATCCGGCTGAAATCAGTGGCTGCCTTTATTAAGGCTATCCTTGATTGTTCTAAACCGGTAGAATCCATGACAGCAATCACCTGTCCTTTAACAACATTACTGCCAATTTCAACATAAAACTGTTTTATTCGGCCCGCCATTGCCGGGGCAAAGTGAACCTCTTTAAATGCTGCTAATGATGCTGTATATTCAATACTGCGGTCTATAGTATCTTTTTTTACAGACATTGTTTTTACAAGCACAGTATCTTTTTTTGTAGTGCTGTTATCGGTTTCTTTTTTTGATTTACAGGATGCTCCCATTAGCATCATTCCTGTAATCAGCAAAAGCATAATTTTTTTTACTGTATTCATATATTTTAGTTTTTTAAAGTTTATTATTTATTTTTCTTAAAGCAAGTTCTGCATTTAATAGCTGCAATACTGTGGAAGTATAT
Organism: Bacteroidales bacterium; assembly: GCA_029004185.1. Classification (GTDB taxonomy): domain Bacteria; phylum Bacteroidota; class Bacteroidia; order Bacteroidales; family JAHJDW01; genus JAQUPB01. Next base: position 5,786 of record JAQUPB010000173.1, read on the forward strand.
GTCGTTTCTGATGTCAGGTAGCTACTGTTTGCACTTGTGAGTTCAAGGCTTGATACCAGACCTTGTTCATATTTCAGATTTATTTTCTCAAACACCTCTTTGGCTACAACAACACTGTTCTTTTGATTAAGGTATTGTTCCAGCAAGTTATTGTATGTGAATTCATATTGTTTTGCCTGAAGTGTAAGCTTTTGCTCATACATGTCTTTTGTAGTCTCAGCAATCTCATAATTTATTTTCGCCTGACTTAATTGAGAAGCTTTCGTACCACTTGAAAAAATTGGTAGAGTCAACGTCAGCCCTAATGCATTTTTAGGTGTCATATCAAATAATGGCTTTTTCAGTTTTTCGGTATATGAATAATAACCTGACAGGTATGGTAAATAGCTGGCTTTTTTCAGGTCAATTGTTTTATCAGCTATCTTACATTGAAGTTCTAATAATTGATAATCTGTATTATTAGCAATATTAAAAGTGTCTGTTCCCGTTTTCAGAACTACATATTTATCAAGTAAGTCATCCAGTGATGTTGTTAACTTTCCTCTATAAATCTAATTTCTTTGGCACTTAAGATTCTTGGTGAATAATTTCCTCTGCGAACACTAACGTTCAAGTCTGTGTGCTTTTTTAATGGTATAGGCCAGTTTAAAGACGGGGTCGAAC
>JAQUPB010000174.1 GCA_029004185.1 Bacteroidales bacterium
TTCCGAATGAATAAATAAAAAAATATGTTTAATCATAAATATTAAATGATTTTTAAGAAAAAATAAAGACTTTTTTATTGTTAATAATTATCTGAAGTGCAACGATTATTGTTATTTTTATGTCTTATTAGTATAAACAGATTTAGTTATGAAAAAAGTACGAATATTATTCATCGTCTTATTGGGAATGTTGTACCAGGTGTGCAGTTCCCAGATATATATATTTGGATGGCCGCAAGCAGCTAACACCCTAACTAACTACTCGTGCTGGAATGGTGATGCCTACATGATTATTAGAGGGGGGCAACCTAGAACCACCTTTGGCACATATTATACTATAACCAATACAGGCGCAGGAACAATGGAAACCTCAGCTAATCTTGGTGATAATTGCTTGGTAGTAATTACTGGTTTAACAAATGGGCAAACATATTCAATACATGTAACTGATGGTTTAGGAAACTCAAAAGATTTTTCTGATACCTATAATTCATGTACTTGCCAGACAGTAAATTTCTGCAGGTGGACCGGCAGCTGGAAACCATGCACGGCTTTACCAACAACAATGAGCTGCACCGACCCACAAATAACATTATATGCCGAATGGCCTACTGCCGGAACAAGAACGGAAGGTTTTAACAACGGAGACATTCAAACAGGATGGGAGTTTATAGTTTCATGTAATGCAAATGCAAATAATGTTGTCAAAGTGTATGAGAATGGTGTTTATCAATTTGATATGGCAGTTCCTGCAAACACTCTGGCGTATCCGAGTGCAAATTTATTTGTAGGAGTAGGATTTTATTTTGATGTTACCAGCACATACAGGTTTGACCTATGCGAAGGTACGACTACAGGAGATTATATGAGTTTTGCAATTTTAGATAAACACTCCGGCCACGTGCTTGTACCTGAAGTTGTGTGGAATAACAAAGACGGAGCATGTCAAAGTGTAACATATACACCTCCTCCAAACTATACAGGAATAGCTCAATTTACAGGACCCGGTGTAACAACCGAAAATTATGGCTTCGGGTATTTTAATCCTGCAGTTGCAGGTCCCGGCGTACATACTATTACTTACAACTGGGATAACCAGTTTCCTACAAACCCATGTTCGGGAAGCAAATCATACGTGATAACAGTTACAAATCCGTATAACTGCAATATCACTTATCCGAAAAACAGCTATTGTATCAGTGAGCCAAATCCCACTCCCACAATCACAGGTGTCATAAGCGCACCGGGATCTTTTTCTTCTACTCCTGCAGGTCTTAGCATCAATGCTGGCAATGGAACAATAAATCTGGCAGGAAGTACACCGGGAGGTCCATATAAAGTTTTATATACTGTCGGAAGTTTACCTTGCGGCGACACAGCATCATTCATGATAACTATTTTCCCGCGGCCAACAATTACAATCAGCGGCAATACGCCTTTATGCTCGGGAAACAGCGATGTGCTGACCGCCAGCGGCGCCACATCATATACATGGAGTGGAGGTCTTTTAACAAATCCCATTACTGTTACACCGACTGTTACAACAACATATTATGTCACGGGAAGCGATGGCAACGGATGCTCAAATACAGCACAAACAGTGGTGACAGTTAATCCAAATCCGCCCGTAACCGCAACGGGTGCCATAATTTGTTTGGGCGCAACTACAAATATTACAGCAGCTAATGCCAATACATACACATGGAGTACCACTCAAAACGGTGCTACAGTATCTGTAAATCCAACGGTTACTACAACTTATACGGTAACAGGATCAAATGCAAGCGGATGCACGGGAACTGCATCGTGCGTGGTAACGGTTAATCCATTCGGGGGAGTTACCGCCACCGGCGGAACTATGTGTTTAGGTACTACTGCAACAATCACGGGAGTCGGTGCTTCAACTTATACCTGGAACAACGGAGTTGGAGCAGGTAATCCCAGAGTCGTAAATCCAAATACAACAACAACGTATATTGTCACGGGAACAAATGCAAGCGGTTGCACGGGAACTGCATCATGTGTAGTAACAGTTAATCCATTGCCACCAGTTACTGCAACCGGCGGAACAATATGCATTGGAGGTACAACTGCAATTACAGCAGGAGGTGCTTCAACTTATTTGTGGGATAATGGTGTGGGCGCAACTAACCCTGCGAATGTAAGCCCTACTGTTACTACAATATACAGAGTTACAGGAACAGATGTAAATGGTTGTACAAATGCTGCTTCCTGTACGGTTACAGTAAATCCATTACCTAATATAACAGCAACCGGCGGAACTATATGCGTTGGTGCATCAATAAATATAAGCGCAGGAGGTGGAACAATATACACATGGGATAGTGGCTCAAACAGCAATCCATATAATGTTGCACCGAATGTAACAACAATATATAATGTCACGGGAACTAACGGCCTTGGCTGCACAAATACTGCTTCCTGTACGGTTACGGTAAATCCATTGCCAAACGTAACAGCAACCGGAGGAACAATTTGCCGCGGTGTATCAATAAATATAACTGCAGCCGGAGCAAATACGTACTTTTGGAACACAGGCTCAAACAGTAATCCCTATAATGTTAGTCCCATAGCGACAACAACATATTTTGTAACGGGAACTGATAATAACAGTTGTACGAATGTTGCGAATTGCGTTGTTACTGTTAACCAGTTACCGAACATAACAGCAACAGGAGGAGAAATATGCCTTGGTGCTTCAACAAATATAACTGCAAACGGGGGCGCTTCATATATATGGAACATCGGAGCAGGTCAAACTTTGGCTGTAACTCCTGCCAGTACCACTACTTATTATGTTACGGGAACAGATGCGAATACTTGTACCGGAACAGCTTCGGCTGTTGTGAGAGTTAATCCTTTACCAATAATAAGCGCAACCGATAAATCAATTTGTTTTGGCAGAAATACTACGTTGACTGCTAACACAAGCAGCGGAACTGCACCTTTTAATTATTTATGGACACCGGGCTCATTAACCGGTCAAACAGTTACAGTCACCCCGGCAGCAAGTACTACTTATTCAATTGTGATTACCGATACCAAAGGATGTACCGGAACTGCGACAGTATCTGTAACAGTTTCGCCTCAGATGACAGCAACAATTTCAGGTAAACTGGATGCAAAATGTCAGCTTCCAAACGGAAATGCAACAGTAACAGCAAGCGGAGGAATTCCTATTCCGGGTACTTCTTATAATTATTTGTGGAGCCCGGGTGGATATAATACTGCATTAATAGACAATATTTCTTCAGGAACATATACTGTTACTGTAACCGACGCTATAGGATGTACGGCAACAACTTCAGTAGTAATAGGTGACACACCGCCTATAATATTAGCTGTAACCTCTACACCCGAACATTGCGGACACGCGGACGGCTCGGCTACAGTATTTGCATCAGGAGGAACGGTAGACAGTTATTTGTGGAGCAACGGAGAAACAACACAAACAATAAGTAATTTGCCTCAAGGATCATATTATGTAACGGTAACTATGTACGGAATATGTACCGAAGTAGCTTCAGTAAGCGTTAATGAAAAAGCAGGTCCGACAGCTGATTTTGGTTTCACGCCTTCTGTTCTTGATGTTTTTGAAAACACCATAGCTTTGTTTGATGATTATTCGTCACCGGGTGGACAACCGATAACTAAATGGCATTGGGATTTTGGTGAAGATAGTGCTACAGCAGATAACCAAACACCAAGTCATGAATATTTAAATATCGGTACATACACTGTTTGTCTAAGAGTAACCGATTCGGAAAATTGCATGGACTCAATCTGCAAGCCGTTAATAGTAAAAGATATATTTACTGTGTATATTCCGAATGCTTTTAGTCCCAACGAAGATGTTTTAAATGACCTATTCATACCTCAGGGATACAACATCGACCCTACTGAATTTTTAATGATAATCTTCAATCGCTGGGGCGAAGAAATATATAAAACAAACGACATAAATATTCCATGGAACGGAAGGTTTAACAATACTGGAAAAGTAGTACAGATAGGTGTCTATGTTTACAAAGTAAAAGTTAAGGAAATGGATGGACCTATCCATACTTTTATCGGCAGAGTAAGTGTGTTAAGATAAGTTTATTAATAACCACTAAAAAACCTGCACATTATAAATTTGCAGGTTTTTTACTTGATTATTTTTATAAATGTGCAACAAATATTGAATTTGTCCGAATATGTCCATACCAAAGTCTGTAATTGTCTTTATTTTGTGCAACTATTATAGATATATTTGTGTCTTTTATGTATGAAAATAAAGTTTGCTTAGACCATTAAAAAAATAATTAATAATCATGAGAAATAAATCAATAAAAATAATAAGACAAATACTGATTTGCATAGCAACATATTTGTTTCCCCTTTCAATATTAATCTCGCAAAACATTGCTAACAGTCCTGCTTCGGGAATATGGAACTCATCTTCGGAAACCATGCCCGGAAGCATAAAAGCTTTTGAAGAAAACAAAGGACAGTACGTAAACCCCATGAATGATGAGAAAGTTTTATTCGGATGTTTTCATCATGGAGTAAATATTCTTTTCACGGAAAAAGGCTTAACATATTTAGTTAAGCATGTTTATATGAGAGACGGTAGCAGCGTTGCGCCACTTGAAGGAGAGAATGAAAAAAGTTGGGAGAGACGAACGGAAAGAGAGTTGAAAGTAGAATATCATTATCTTACAATCAACTGGGAAAATGCAAATCCTCACCCACGTATAATCGGTGTTGAAGAAACTCCGTTTTATTTTTCAGGGGGCGGACTGGATCATATCAAAGGGTTTAGAAAAATTATTTATGAAGATGTTTATCCCGGTATAAATGTGGTTTTTGAATTTCATAAACAGCAGGGAATAAAATATTCAATCATAGTAAAGCCAGAAGCAGATCCTTCAGTATTTACAATGAACTATAGCGGACATAAAGGATTGCAATTCGACGAAAAAGGAAATCTGCATATCGCTTCAGCATTTGGAGATTATATTGATCATGCTCCGGTGTCCTATCAGAACGGAAAACAAATCCACTCTTCATTTAAGAAAATAAATGATTGGCAGATAAAATTCAATTTAGATGCATTCGATCCTTCAAGGGAACTCATTATAGATCCATGGATGCTTGCTCCGACAACAGGTGGTTTTGCTCCTGTAAATGTTGGCGTGGATGCAAGTAACAATGTATACATATTCGGTGCTTATCAGGCCACATCGCCATGGGATATAAGGCAATATGTTCAGAAATACAATGCTGCCGGAACTTTGTTATGGCAATATTACTTGTTGGAATATCAGGGAGGAAACGGGGATTACTGGATATCGGATTTAGTGGTTAGTCCCGCAGGAGACTGTTACATAGCTACGCAATATCAGGTTTCTGGCCGTGGCATCTGCCCGAATAATCAGCAATACGGAATGGTTAGTCTCAATGCTTCCGGAGGAAGAACTTACTTTAATTGTCCTACCCCTAACGCATCTGCAATTTTTGAAACATGGAACCTGGCATACTCGTGCAACTATACTACCCTGGTTCAGGGAGGATGTACAATAAATACAGCTAATTCAACGCAAGCTGCAATCATGAATCCTGCTAATGGACAACTTGGAGCAGTTGCAGTAGATCATACAATAGGAGAAATTTATGCGGGAACTGTAGCTCCTAACGGAAATTATTATGCTCTCGCTGCAGATAGTAATATCAATCCTACTACTTACACGACAACTACAGGTCCTCACAACAAAGTGCTTTGTTACAATATCACCGGTTCGACTATTTCCTTAGCGTGGTGGTATCCTGCCGGTTATTCTTATGTGGACTTCAATTCCAAGATGCCCAAATCCCTAGGGACCAACGGTATCGTAGGAGGATGCAATTATCTATACACCTCCGATGGGGTGAATCTCGACCAACGCAATCTCACTAATGGTGCTTTGATAAAACGTATTACAATACCCGGCGGCACTGTTTCCCGCCCTAATGTCAATTCGGGAATTGCAGTTGATCTGCTTTGCGGGTATGTTTATGCAGGTACGAAAGGTGCTGTTTATTATTACGACGAAAATTTAAATTCACTCGGTTCGCAAAGTGTAGGCGCTAATAATATTGTTTTTGATGTGAAATTCAACAACGGAATTATTTCATATTGCGGAGCTACTAATTCA
>JAQUPB010000175.1 GCA_029004185.1 Bacteroidales bacterium
ACCAGAAAATTGAATGAATGCAGCATTCTTATCTGTTGCTGAATTCATTATTTTCTTTACCATTGATGCATTTACTCCGTATATATTTCTATTGATAAAAGCATTGTTTGCCCTGCTGTCACAAACAAAAGCAAAAACAAACGGTTTGTCAGAACCTTTCATTATTGCGGTTTTAAAACTGTATGTATCCGCACCTGTGCCATATAGTATTTTGTAACTGTATGCCGTATCAGGCTTCAAATCCTTAATTTCAAACTCATGGTGGCAATTTTCCTTTTCATCCTTGTATGTTTTGTTGTTTACTGCGACGCTTGCAATAATTTTTTTATTAGTTTCAAACGAAATAGTGGCAGTATTATAAGTCAGGCAGTTAATGTATGGTCCGTTGATAACAGTATAATCAACGGTAAAACCTCTTTCTGCAATAATATTTATTTTACCATCATAAACATTATTTCCGCCTCTGTCGGTGATTCTGTAACCCGATTTCATGCTTGCGCTCCTGTCAATAACTCCGGTAAGAGAAGAATCTTTAAGGTTCACGAACGATTTTCCTTTTATAATTTCATATTTGCATGGTAAGTATTTTATCTGCGGATATTTTTCTTTCGAATAAAATCCGAAGTAAAGTATTCCGTTAAAATTCGTATCTCTGATGTCAAATTCCAAACCCTTGTCGGTGCCGGTGAAACAATTTTGAAAATTATTTAATGAATATTTTGGAGTGTTGTTTTTCATGTACTGAATGCTGTTGTCGGCTTTTTTAAAGAAAAGATTATTCTTATTATCAACAAAAACATTCGAAAACAAAGCAGGATCAGCCAGTTTGGATTGCTGTGCATGCAACATTCCGGTAAAAATCACACCTGTAATCAGAAATACTGCTTTTTTTACGCTAACCATCATCTTTTTTTTATTAAAAAATGTTTATACATACTGTTTTTATTGGTATTTCATCTGCTTTTTTGAGTGTTACAACAAAAAAAAATCAAATAATTACATTTAAGTATCAAAATTATCATTATCTTTGTTTCGTGTTAAAAAATTGTATTCTCTCTGACTTCCTGTAAAAGTAAAAAAAAATCCTGATTTCTCAAGTCTCTGCGGAACTTTTTTAAAATCTATTCTTAACTAATATTTTCTTGCATGAAGATACTTTTGATTTCACCACTCAGAAATGTTACGCAAAAGACAAGTAAAAACCTAATGATGCCCCAGTTGGCTTTAATCATCATAGAAGGTCTTACACCAAAAGAACATGAAGTAAAAATCATTGAAGAAGAATCACAAGCGGTAAATATTGATGAAGATTGCGATCTGGTTGGTATAAGCTGCATGACTGCAAATGCAAACAGAGCCTATCATCTGGCAGAGGAATTCAGAAAAAGAGGAAAAACAGTAGTTTTGGGCGGAGTCCACCCTACAATATTACCCGACGAAGCAATGCAGTATGCAGACAGCGTTGTTATAGGTGAAGCTGAAGGTGTATGGAAGCAACTTCTTGAAGATTTTCAAAACAAGAAACTACAAAAAAAATATCACGTATCTAAACCTGACATCAGCACTTATATTCCGAAAAATTTCGCACGATTAAAGAAAAGAAAAATTTTCAACATCATTCCTCTTATGACTACAAGAGGATGTCCTTACAGTTGCGATTTTTGCTGTGTTTCAAGCATATTCGGTAAAGAAATAAGACATATACCTGTTGAAAATATTGTAAAAGATATTAAAAATTCAAAATCCAAACAATTCATTTTCCTTGACGACAATATTATAGGACAACCGAAATATGCCAAAGAATTATTTAAAGCAATAAAACCGCTTAAAATACAATGGGTGGGACAATCATCGGTATCATTTGCAAAAGATGCCGAGCTAATGCAGCTCGCCGCAGACAGCGGATGCAGGGTGCTCTTCATCGGACTGGAAAGTGTATCGGAGTATCAGTTAAAAAACACAAAAAAATCGTACAACGATGTGGCAGAGCTGGAAACAGCAATTAAAAAAATCAAGAAAATGAAGATTTTAATTCATGCATCAATGATTTTCGGATTTGACAGCGATACAAAAAGCACTTTTAATGATACTCTTAATTTCTTAATAAGAAATAAAATAAACAGCGTTTCATTTAATGTCCTGACTCCTTACCCCGGTACAAAAACTTTTAACGAATTTAAAGAAGACGGACGCTTGCTGACAAACGACTGGCAATATTACGACCACAACACTGTTGTTTTCACACCGAAAAATATGTCGCCAATTGATTTACAAATCGGAAAAATCAGTACGAAAAGGAAATTCTACTCAATACCTTCTGTTCTGAAGAGATTCAGTGGAAATTTATACGACCCTCTTTTATATCTTTTTATCAACGTCGGTCACATCACGCAATCGAAAGTTGAATTAGACAGGATACCTTCATTTAAATCTTTGCTCTCCGGATTCGAGAATGAAATGATTTCAAAAAAGAAGTTGGTTTTCGAAAAAGAAAAGGTATTGGTTGAGGTTTTATAAAAATACAATAATTCATTTGAATCAAGAGTTGAATTTTCTAAATGTTTTAAAAATAGCCACTAAGACACAAGGACTCAATCCCGATAGCTATCGGGACACAAAGAAAAATAAAAATTAATAGCTGATTAAACTTAGTGAACCCTAGTGTCTTAGTGCCTTTGTGGCAATAATATTTTTAACCCTTGATTCGCATAATTCATTTTTTTATAGAAATTCCTCGTTTTATTGCATTTCATTCATATAATTGCTTTCTTGCACCCCAGTCACAATAGTTTGGTATAAAAACAAACTACAGATCCAAATAAATCACATTGTGTTAGATGTAATTTTCTTTGCGAACTTTGCGTTTGGTCTTAGCGGTCCCTGCCTGCCGGCAGGCAGGTTTGCGTGAAACGAATTAAAAATTTCACGCAAAGCACGCAGAGATATCGCCAAGAACGCAAAGAATATTGTGAGGAATACTGCAAAATAAAAACCCCGAATTTGATTGTTTTTATTCAAATTCGGGGTAATTTAATATTGAAAAATCTTCTGTAATAATTATATATACTGATGTTTTTGTTTCAGAATCACCCTATACAATAAAACAGGTGAACAGAAAGAATATCAATTCGTACGTTTTGCCTTTGTGCTTTTGAGTTTTTTCATCAGCTCCGTTGCATAAACAAACTCATTCAGTTCGGGATTATCGGAAAATAAAATATCATTCCTGTCCCCTTCCCACCACTTCACTCCTTTTAAAATAAAAGTCACTTTGTCGCCGATTTCAACAACGGAGTTCATGTCGTGAGTGTTGATTATAGTTATTGTTTGAAACTCAACTGTAAGTTCGCGGATAAGATTGTCAATAAGTATGGATGACTTTGGGTCCAGGCCTGAATTCGGTTCATCACAAAATAAATATTTCGGATTAACGGAAATAGCACGTGCAATTGCAGCTCTCTTTTTCATTCCCCCGCTTAATTCGGAAGGATATAATTTATTCGAATTTGTCAGATTAACCCTGTTGAGGCAAAAGTTCACCCTTTCAATTTTTTCTTCTTCCGACATTTCGCTGAACATGTCCAAAGGGAATTTTACGTTTTCCTGAACCGTCATATAGTCAAACAAAGCCCCGCCCTGAAAAAGCATTCCTATCTCTTTTCTTATTTCCTTTTTTTCTTTAACATCCATTTCGCTGTATACCCTGCCGTCATATATTATCTGTCCCGAATCAATACTGTTTATGCCGACAATTGATTTCAGAAGAACAGTCTTTCCCGAACCGCTTTGTCCGATGACAAGGTTTGTCTTGCCTCTTTCAAAGTTCACAGAAAAATCTTTAATGACTTTTTTCTCGCCGAAGGATTTTGATATGTTTCTTACTTCAATCATATCAAAAGCAGTTGTGTTAATATAAGGTTAAACAACAAAATTACAATGCTCGAGTAAACAACAGCACGTGTGCTTGCCCGGCCCACATCAAGCGAACTTCCTCTTGTATAATATCCCTCGCAGGATGAAACCGTGGTTATTATAAAAGCAAACACTACGGTTTTTATTAATGCATATGTAATCGTAAATGGCTTGAAGCCATATTGCAATCCGTAAATATAATTTGATGAAGATACCAGACCTGTTGTCACGCTTGCAATCCATCCACCCCATATACTTACAAACATACTTATGATAACAAGAAAAGGATTGATAAAAACAGAAGCTATAATTTTCGGTAAAATAAGATATCCCGCTGAATTTACGCCCATCATCTCAAGCGCATCAATCTGTTCGGTAATTCTCATTGTACCTATTTCAGAGGCAATTCGCGAACCGACTTTTCCTGCAAGTATCAAACTTACTATCGTAGGTGAAAATTCCAGAATTATTGATTCTCTTGAAGCAAAACCGACAAGATAATTCGGATAAAGAGGATTGTCGATGTTTGAAGCGGTTTGTATTGTAATAACAGCACCAACAAAAATGGAAATTATAAGAGTAATGCCAAGCGAATCCAGCCCCAGAACATCAATTTCCCTTATTATCATTTTCCAGTATATCGAACGCTTTTCAGGTTTGACAAAGACATATCTCAGCAAAATAAAATAACGCCCTATATAATTAAATGCATGCACTATTTTCGGTTTTAATTCAAATGCAAACCTAATCGTTTTTTTTCAAAAATACAAAAAGAGTTTGTTGTTTGTAGTTTGTGGTTTAAATGTTAAATAAATATAGAATCAATTTTAAAAACTGTGGAGTATGGCAGAATATTTAATAAAGATTTTATATTAAATTTCATAGAGATTCCTCACTTCGTTCGGAATGACATAATTAAGGGAGAGATTATGCGTTTGCGGGTTTGGCCCGCAAACGCTCTGCCACCACACAAAAGCATGTCATTCCGAACGAAGTAAGGAATCTGTCCTGAAGTTGAAATTTGCTTATTTCTTTATGAAACTCTTCACATCAGTCCTGTCTTTATATGTAACCCTCACAACATACATTCCGCTTGCCAGCGAAGCTGTATTTATTATTATTGCATTAAATCCTTTGACGGCAACACCGTTGAGAATTTCTGAAACTTTTTCACCTATGGCATTGTAAAGAATTATCTTCACATTTTCAGTGGAAGGAATAATAAATCCGAATTTTATTTCATCACCTGCAGGATTAGGATATAAATCGGTTACAAAAAATTCTTCAGTAAGGGCAATGCAAAGCTGGTTATTGCTCATATTATCGTCAATATCTCCGTTCGGTTCATCTGCTTTTACACAAATATATTTTGGGATGTTCCCCGGATCATATTCAAATGAAGAATTAAATTTATATGTTGTAACCTGCCCTGTGGCAAGACCACCGCTCCAGTTTTCAATTATGCCGGTACCACCCGCATCAATAGTGGCATACAAAATTGAATTGTTAATAGTTCTCGTTCCGGCATTAGTTAAATCAACGGTGAGATTAATGGCATTGTTCTGAATTGTTTTGCGTAAACCAACTACTGCAATATCGAGTGATGGACGCATGATTTTTATTTCCTTTTCCAGCGAATCAATACATCCGAAGCTTGTTAATGAATACAAAGTTATGTTATATGTTGCATTTGAAGTATATGTATGCGAAGGTTCAAATTGCACAGAAGTGCTGCCATCGCCGAAGTTCCATATGTATGAATTGCCTCCGCTTGTGAGATTATCAAAACTAACACCTAAGGGAGCAGCTCCGTACCCGGGACTGAAATTAAAATCAACAGTTGGTTTATTATGAACATAAAACTGTTTCAGTGAGGAATTCTCACAACCCGCAGAAGTTCTTACAGTGAGCCTGACGTTATAATTAAATTCGCTTGTAGTATCAAATGAATAAAAAGGATCCTTTACAAATGAGGAATCAATATTCATAAAATTCCATTTCCAGTATGTAATAGCATCGGTGGAAGAAGTTGAACTATCATGAAACTGAATGGGAGTATTTCTGCATACTGTTCCCGTAACGAATTTAACAACCGGCAATGAATGAACAGTAAGCTGTTTCGTTTTAGTCACGATGCATCCCGAAAATGATTTTACGGTTAACGAAACAGTAAAAGTTTGAGCAGTATCATATAAATGAACCGGATTTTGATATATGGTATCTGTTGTGCCATCGCCAAAATCCCAGTGCCAGTATTGAATTGGCCATTGTATAGGT
>JAQUPB010000176.1 GCA_029004185.1 Bacteroidales bacterium
TCTGGGGTTTAAAACAGATTTTAATTTTGAAAATGCCGTGAAAAGAACTATTCAGCAACTCGATTATACCACTGAAATAGCAGCTTTCTTTAAATACAAAATAACAGCAGGAAAATTCCTTATTGAACCGAGTTTCCGTGCTCACTATTATGCTTCATTGTCGGAGTTTTCTCCCGAACCGCGGCTTGGACTTAAATATAACTTATCAGATAAAGTGCGTTTGAAAGCTTCGGGCGGCTTATATTCACAGAATCTGATGAGCGCCACATCAAATGCTGATGTTGTGAACTTGTTTTACGGATTTTTATCAGGACCTGATAATTTGCCCGATTCTTTTAACGGGAAGTTGGTCAAATCTCATCTTCAAAAGGCTTATCACGCAATAGCAGGCATAGAATATTCCCTTGCAAAAAACATAGAAGTTAATATTGAAGGATATTATAAGAATTTCATGCAGCTTACAAACATCAACAGGAATAAGTTATACGACGACACAGGCGACAATTATAAAATTCCCGATTATCTGAAAAAAGATTTTGTCGTTGAAAATGGTTACGCCGACGGTGTTGATTTTACATTGAAATACGACACAAAAAAAATATATTTGTGGGCTGTATATTCATTAAGCTGGGTTCGTATGTATGATGGTATTGCTGAATATTATCCTGTTTATGACAGAAGGCATAATGTAAACTTACTCGGTGTTTACAAGTTTGGCGATAAACTTGACTGGGAATTTAATGCGAGATGGAATTTTGGCTCAGGTTTTCCCTTCACAAAAACTCAGGGATTTTATGAACTCATAAACCTGTCCGATGGCATTATGAGCGATTATACGAAATCAAACGGCGACCTTGGTATTTTGTATGATTCAATAAACACCGGGCGACTTCCCTATTACCATCGCCTTGATATAACTTTAAAAAAAGAATTTATGTTCAGCGAAACCTCGAAACTTGAGGTTGACATAAGCATCACAAATGTCTACAACAGGAAAAATGTTTTTTACAGAAACAGAATTACTAACAAAACGGTTTATCAACTTCCGATAATTCCAAGTATTAGCCTTAATTTTATTTTCTGATAAAATTACTTTATTGTTTTATTAAATAAGAAATGACGGAAAATAAAGAATTGATAGTTATTACGGGATACGGCTCCATCTCTCCTCTTGGTTTTGAAAAAGAAAAAATATGGAAAAATTATCTGAGCGGTAAATCATTTATCAGAAATGTTTTATTTAATAAAAAACTTTATCCTGTGGGCGCATTAAATGAAGATGCTGAAAATAAAATAAAGGATTTTATCGAAAAAAACATAAAGCTTAAAAGATTAGACCGGACAGCATTGATGGCTTTAACAACTGCACAGGAAGCTTTTGAGGATGCGGGATGGAATAATGAGAAAAATATTTCAGCTGGTGTAACAATAGGTTCTTCACGCGGAGCAACGGGCATGTGGGAGGAGTATCATGAACAATTTTTGCAAACCGGAAAAACTCATTTATTAACATCGCCATTGACAACACTGGGAAACATTTCAAGTTCTGTTGCCAATTATTTAAGCGTTGAGGGACCTGTTATAAGCCATTCGGTTACATGCAGCACGGCTATACAATCAATTGCAAATTCTGTTGCATGGCTCAAAGCGGGAATGGCAGATAAATTTCTTGCAGGAGGAAGCGAAGCTCCTTTGACAAAATTCACACTGGCACAACTCGAATCGCTTGGAATATATTCGGAATTTCTAAATGATAAATTCCCCTGCCGTCCTTTGGAATTAAAGTCAAATTCAATGGTTTTAGGCGAAGGAGCAGCAGTATTTGCTGTTGAAAAAATAAAAAAGGAAGAAATAAAGAGTGAAAAAATATATGCCGTAATTGAATCTGCAGGTTTTGGTTTCGAAAAAAATCCATCGGCAACAGGAATATCCCCAAATGGTGAAAATTTCCAAAAGGCAATGAGAACAGCAATAAAAGGTTGTGATGATGAAAGTGAAGTTGATTTGATTTTAATGCATGCACCAGGAACTATAGCCGGCGATAAAGCCGAATTAACAGCAATAAAAGAAGTTTTTAAAAATAAAATCCCTGATTTGTATTCAAATAAATTTAATATCGGACATACTTATGCTGCTTCAGCTGCACTTAGTATGGAGTTGGCATTAATGATTTTTCAAAAACAAATAATACCCGATATTCCATATAAAACGGATATCCGTAACACAAAAAAGGAAATAACTAAAATTATGATAAATGCTGCTGGTTTTGGTGGGAATGCTGCAAGCTTGATTTTGTCAGCAGGCAGCTTCCTGAAATAACATTAAAAAGGTTCTATAATAACCTTTTCCGCAGGTACGCACAATACTGGTTTTTCGGTCAATGTAACTAATTTCTTTACAACAGAGTCCATATAAAGGACATAAAATTCTGCGGGTTCCTGCTGAACAACAACCACAACAAGGTCAACATTATGTTCATTTGCATAATCAGCAACATCCGTTGCTAAATCCTGAAACCTTTCTTCTCTTTTATCAAGCAGTTCGATTTCATTTTTAATTTTTCTTTTATCAAGAAATTTTTTACCTAAAATCAATTGGTCCCGTAATCGCATTATTGCTGTTTCTGTGTCCCTATAAACAAATGAAACTAACTTCAGAGTAGAATAATAAATATCGGCAAGTTTTTTTGCTTCATGTATTTTAGTCATTGTTTCAATAGTAAGATCCAGGGGAAGCAAAATGGTCTTTATCATCCTGAAATGTTCTTTGCCATTAATAGTCATTACAGGACATTTTGCTTTTCTGAATATTTTTATTGTTGTAGAGCTAACTGATTTAGAGTTTGGAGAAGCATAGCTTTTTGCCGATACAATCATATATTTTGGATTCAGCACCTTTCCAATTTCAATAGTTTTCTTTCCGGGATCTCCTTTTTCTACAATGGTTTTAATTTTTATGCTTGATTTTAAAAAAACAGAATCAGCTATTTTTTTAAGCTTTTCTTTTGCCTCTTCTTCATTCGGAAGTTTATTCGAACCGCCAACCAGATTGCTTAAAAATGCCGACTCCGGAACAACGTAAAGCAAAGTAATTTCAGATCTTAAAAAATTAACTAAATTGCACGCTTGTTCAAGGCATATTTCCGATTGTTCGGAAAAATCTGTCAAAACGAGTATGTTATTAGATTCTTGCTCCATAAATGTGTATGAATTAATTTGTTAGGCAAATATAAAAACAAAATTTTCTATAAACCAAATAAATTTTCACATAAATTTGTTTTTTTTTGTTAAATTATATTAAAGTAAAAAGCTAACTTGTAAAATGGTCGGAAATGAAATAACGGCTTTGATTAATTTGCTTGATGACCCTGATGAAGAAGTTTTCAAACAAATAAAAGAAAAAATCATGCAAATGGGAACGGCGGCAATTCCTTTCCTTGAAAATGCATGGGAAAATTCATTTAATAATTTCCTGCAGAACAGGATAGAAAATCTTATTCATGCTATTCAATTTGAAAACATAAAAAATGAACTTATAAGCTGGAAAGAGTCTGATGGCAATGATCTTTTTAATGGAGCTGTAATTATTGCAAAACATCAGTATCCGGATGTTAATGTTTGTAATCTAAAAAAGGAAATTGACAAAATAACAGCAGATGCATGGCTTGAACTAAACGACAACCTTACTCCGCTTGAAAAGGTAAAAGTTCTCAATCATATTTTTTTCAAGTTATACGGCTTTAATGGAAACACCACGGATTTTCATTCTCCTCAAAATTCATATATAAATGTTGTTCTGGAAACAAAAAAAGGAAATCCTTTATTATTATCAATTGTGTACAGCATCATAGCTCAAAATCTGAAATTGCCGATATATGGCGTAAACCTTCCGGAGCATTTTATCCTTGGATACAAAAACGAAGACACTTTATCTTTTGTCGGGAAAAATGAAGTGCTTTTTTACATAAATACTTTTAACAAAGGAACCATATTTAGCCACAAGGAAATCGAAATGTTCATAAGAGAATTAAAGCTCGAACCCAAAGAGTATTTTTTTAAAACCTGCACTAATATTGAAATATTAACACGTATGCTGCATAATCTGATATTCTCGTATCAGAAACTTGGTTATAACGAAAAAATAAAGGAACTCGATATTTTACTCGGGTGTCTCAGTATTTAAATATTCAATTTTTAGTTTTCGGTTTTCAGTTTCTTTCGACTGTTCGAATGTTCGTTTGTTCAATTGTTCGATTGTTCTATTATCTTTTTTTAATAAAATCCACTCCTGCTGATTTTCCTATTTCCTTTAAATAACCAACAACCACAGGCAGCATCTCAATTCCTTTTTTTAAATTAATTTCATAAAGTTCTCTTTCCACATCACCGGGAATTAGCACTTTTGATTGTTCTTTTGCACTTCTGGCATTTCTGAATGTTTCAATCCATTCATCCATTTTCTTTTTAAAATCTTCTTTTTTCTGAAAAGCATCTATGCGCATAGCTCCGAAGAAGTGTCCTGTACCCTTCCCTACCGATTTTTCAAGCACAGGTAAAAAAGCAACCGAAGGAGGAACAAATGGTCCGAAATTGGCTCCTGCCAATACTGAAGAAAAAATGTCAACAACAGCACTCATGCAATAGCCTTTGTGGCTGCCATGTTCCCTGTCGCCGCCAAGTGTAAGCATGGTGCCGCCCTTTTTTATTATGTCGGGATCATCGCTTGGGTTTCCTTCTTTATCCTGAACAAAACCTGTTGATGCTTTTAATCCTTTTTTAGAAAGCAGGTCGAGTTTTCCTCTTGCAATGGGAGTTGTAGCAAAATCTGCAACAAACGGAGGCTGCTTTCCTGCAGGAATTGCAACGGCAATGGGATTTGTTCCGAGAAGTTTGTCAATTGAAAAAGTCGGTGCAACCAATGGATTTGCATTTGTCATCGCTATGCCTATCATATCATGCTTAAGCGCGAGCATTGAATAATATCCTGCAATTCCGAAATGATTTGAATTATTTACGGCAACCCAGCATGTCCCAGCATTTTTTGCTTTTTCAATTGCAACATTCATTGCATAAGATGCGACAACAGGTCCCATGCCCCTGTCACCGTCAACAACAGCAGTACTCAATGTTTCATGAGTGATTTTAATATCGGGAGTTACATTTATTCTGCCGTTTTTCCAGAGTTCGAAATAATCTTTGAATCTTATTACTCCATGCGATTCTATTCCGCGTAAATCAGCAGTTATAAGAACATCAGCAACAATTCCCGCATCTTTATCACTGCAACCGATTTTTTTCAAAACTTCTGTTACAAAACTTTTTAAATATTCTGCACTATACATACAATATATATTATTATTATTTACAAAAATATTTTTCCGGGATATTCTACATTTATTAAAAATAATCCTTTTGCCGGAACCGAATAACCAGCATTTGAACGGTTTTTGCTTTCAATTATATTCCTGAAATCTTTTAATGAAATCTTATCTCTTCCCACTTCCATCATTGTTCCCACTATTGCCCTTACCATATTCCTCAAAAATCTGTTGGCTTTTATTGTAAACAAAATCAGATCTTCTTTTTGCTCCCACTCTGCTTTCATTATTTTGCAATTATTTGTTTTTGTCTGCGTTTTAACCTTGCTAAAGCTTGTGAAGTCAGAGTATTTGAATAATATTTCCGATGCTTTATTCATCATGTCAATATTCAAATCACCATAATAATAATAAGCGGAATTTATATAAAAAGGATTTTTGTTTTTCATAATCCGGTAAACATAAGTTCTCGAAACAGCATCGAAACGGGCATGCGCATCAGGTTTGACTTTATATATTTTTTTAACTGCAATATCACGTGGAAGAAGTTTGTTTAATCTGAAAACAAAATTATTTTCATTCAGATTGTTTTTTTCGCTGTCGAAGTGAGCATAAAAATCTTTTGCATGTACTCCGGCATCTGTTCTTCCGGCTCCGGTAACCGTTATTTCTGATTTCAGCAAAACCGATAATGCTTTGCAGAGTTCATCCTGAACGGAGTTAGAATCCTTTTGCAATTGCCAGCCGTGATATGCCTCACCATAAAAAGAAAGTTGTATGAAGTATCGGTAGTTCAATGTTTTTAGTTTTCAGTTTCCTGTTTTCAGTTTTCAGTTTAAAGG
>JAQUPB010000177.1 GCA_029004185.1 Bacteroidales bacterium
TTAAAATCTGTAGGACTTAACCCATCAAAGAAAATTCCACTTTTCAACGGACCGCTTGAATGTAAATTCGTAAAATTTGAAATTTATAAAGGAAGCAGGAAAACAATTAATAATGAATAATTAATAATGTTAATAAAATCGGCAGAATTTATTAAGAGTGCAACTGATGTCAGCAATTGTCCGAAAAACAATTTGCCAGAATATGCTTTTATAGGCAGGTCGAATGTTGGTAAGTCATCATTAATAAACATGCTCGTCAATAAAAAAAACCTTGCCAAAACATCTACTACTCCGGGGAAAACCCAGTTTATAAATTATTTTCTGATCAATAGTGAATTTTATTTTGTCGATTTGCCCGGTTATGGATTTGCAAAAGTTTCAAAGCAGATAAAAGAAAAGTGGGAAGGGATGATTAAAAACTATATTCTGAAAAGGGAAAAATTAGCTATCATATTCATATTGATAGATTCGCGAATTGAGCCACAGCAGAGTGATTTAAGATTTTTAGAATGGCTTGGTAAAAACAAAATAAAATTCGTACTGCTTTACACAAAAGCAGACAAATTAAAAAAACAGGAACTCCGGGAAAATATCTTGTCTTATAAAACAGAACTTGAAAAATACTGGAAAGATCTTCCGCTTGCAATTATCACATCTTCGGAACTAAAAACAGGAAAAGAAAAAATACTCGAACTTTTAACTATTTTCAAAAAGTAACATTCCATTTTGTTCCTTTTCTTCTGTCGAGGGAAATTGTAGCTCTTAATTGCTTTGCGAGAAGTGAAACAAGCTGTAGTCCGAGCGTTCCGGGTTTTTCAACATTTATTTTTTCACTTATCCCTTTTCCATTATCATTTATTGTTAAGTTTATTCTTTTACCTGGTGTTTTGAGAAGTGTTATTTTTATGACAAATAGTTTACTTTGACTTCCGGTAAAAGCGTGTTTAAAAGAATTTGTGATAAGTTCGTTCAAAATAATTCCACAGGGTATTGCCTTATCAATGTTTATTGATATTTTATCAAGGTTATAAATTATTTTGATTTTCTTTGTTTTATTGAAAAAAGCGTGATGTAATTCTTCTGTTATTGATTTAATATACTCAGCAAAATCAATTTTTGAAAAATTTTTCGATTCATATAATTTTTCATGAATCAAAGTCATTGTTCTTATTCTTGCTTTGGCTTTTAAAAATATTTCAAGTTGCTTCGAATCTTTAATATCTTCTTCCTGCAAATTTAACAAGCTCGTAATTATCTGAAAATTATTTTTAACCCTATGATGAAGCTCGTTAATTAAAGTGTCTTTTTCCTGAAGAGCTTCATTAATTTTTATTTCATTACTTTTTTGTTCGCTCACCTCCTGCGCAATAACCAGCACAGATTTCACCTCCCTTAAATAATCAAGTTCGGGAATTATTCTCAAGTTAAGATAAACATTTCTCTTTTTTAATTCATATGTATATTCTGTTTTGTGAGCCTTACCGGTTTTAAAAGCTTTTGTTATATTTTCTTCCCAGAAGCTGCAGAATTTTTCGGAAACTCCGAGTTCGGAAAATGTTTTACCAACAAATTTTTCTAATGGAATTTTTGAAATATTTTGTATTGAGGGGTTAATATACAGAATCTTAAGGTCTTTACTAACTCTCACAATAATATCAGGAGTATTTTCAATAAGAACGCGAAATTTTTCTTCACTCTCGCGTAAAGATTCTTCAGCTTTCTTACGTTCTGTTATATCAATGAAAACACCACGTAACCCGCAAAATTTTCCTTCACGGAATATGGGCGCAGATTTTGCAATAACATGAAAAATGTTACCCTCCTTATCCACCATATCGTATCCATGCGAAGGAAGAATATTTCCTGCTAAAATAGAATTTATATTATCAATAGCTTTTTGTTTATATTCGGGTGTAAAAACATCCAAAGCTGAAATGCCTTTCTCAATATCTTCTTTTCTGGCTTTCAGAAAATCAAGACCAAATTTGTTAATGTAAGTAACATTATATTTATCATCAACCTCATAAACAAAAACAGGAAGCATGTCTGTAAGGTTTCTGTAACGTTCTTCACTTTCCTTCAAAGCAAGTTCGGCTTTTTTTCGGTCTGTTATATCAAAAAATACTCCGCGAACACCTATTATTTTCCCGTCTTTAACAATAGCATTCGATTTACCAATTACATAATAAATCTTTTTATCCTTAAATATCATTCTGTATTCATGCGGTGGTAAATCTTTTCCCGATAAGGTGGCGAGGGTATTATCTTTCGCCTTCTGAATTTCCTCCGGTAAGAAAAACTGAAAAGTACTGATTCCTGCGTCAACTTCTTTTTTTGTATAACCTGATATTTCAAGTCCGAATTTATTTACATAAGTAAAAATACCTTCAGTATTCATTTCAAAAACAAAAGAAGGAAGCAGGTCGGCAAGATTACGAAAGCGTTCTTCACTTTCCTTTAAAGCAAGTTCGGCTTTTTTACGGTCACTTATATCCAGAAATACTCCCCTTACTCCTATTATTTTTCCATCTTTAATAACAGGTTGCGTTTTTGTAATCACATAATAAGTGGAACCATCTTTACGTAAGGCATGGTATTCGTTAACTGAAGATTCTTTTCCTTCTATAACTTTTTTAATATTCTCTACTGCTCTTTTTCTATCCTCGGGAACTAAAAGTTTTGTAATATTAAAATTATCATAAAATTCCTTTTTTGAGTATCCGGTGTACTCCGGCGCAATATTGTTAACATAAGTAATTTTACCTTCAGCATCCCATTCACCAATTGCCGCAAGTGTCAAATTTGCAAAATCTTTAAACCGGATTTCACTTGTTTCCAAATCCTTTTCTTTTTGTCTCAATTCTGTGACATCACGGAATACTGCACCTATTCCGTGTTTCTTATCTAATTTTACATAGAAATATTTAAACTGAATGATTTTTTTCCTGCCCGAAACCGGTATTATTTCTCTTTCGATTATTTCACTGCTAACATTTTTGTCACTCCTAAAAAGTATATCGTTAATGATTTTATGAAGATTTGTTGTTTTTTGATCATCAGAATATTTATGAAATGGCAAATCTTTAATATTTTTACCAACTACTTCAGCAGATTTAATTTCAATGATTTCCTCAAGTGTTTTATTCCATGTAATTATTTTTCCTTCATCATCAATAAGCAAAATACCATCACTTGAATTATCCATGAAACCAGACAACTTGTTTTTATCCTCCCTGATTTTATTAAATATCTGGCATCGTTCAATCGCAATTGATGCCTGATAAATAAAAGCTTCGATAAAAATTTTATTTTTTACATCTGCATCATTCAATGTAAGGAAATGAATCCCTCCCAGTAATTTATTGTAACCAACCAAACCAATACTATATACTTTATTTATGCCAAAAAGTTTTTGAATAGCAGCAGTAACGGATGAAGAAACATTATCAATCAGGTAATCCGATATATTGCCCTTATATTCGTGTAATTCAACTTTTTTATAAATTTCTTTGAATTCATCTTCAATCTTAAAAGTTTTCCCTATCGGATTAAAGCCAACTCTTTCTATCAATTTCAAAATGCGTGATTGTTCTATTCCCTCAACCTTATTAACCACCAAGGTTTCATCATCTGCAGTAGTTGTCAATATTATTATTGTCTCCTTTTGAATATTTTTTAAAATAGATATAATATAATTATAAACATCTTCGCTGTCGGAAAATTTATTTAACTGCAGGGCGGTTTTGGAAAGGAATTCAATATCCTTAAACTGTTCATTTACTTTTTCCCTGATAATTTTCTTTTCGGAAATATCCTGTGCAACACCAATCAGTTGTATGGGAACACCTCCGACATTTCTTTTAAAAACCATTGTGCAACAACTAAACCAGAGATGATCTCCGTTTTTATGTAATAACTTATATTCTAATTCATTGACTTCATTATCTTTGAAATTCATTAGTTTAGCTGTTTCCGCAATAAATAACTCCCTGTATTCGGTATGAAATATCGATATAAAGTTCTCTTTTAATTCCTTTAATTCTTCGGGTGTATAACCTAAAAGCGCAGTAACATTATCATTGACATAAATAAGTTTTTTTTCCTCCAGATCATAAACATATTTAATATCAGGTGTGGTTTCAAGAAGCTTGATGTAAAATTCTATTTGTTCCGGATGGTCCATTTTAAAAATTTAACCAAAGGTATGCAACTTTTGAGTTATTATAACAAATTTAAATTTCAATTTTTTGTATTATTAAATTTTACTATTTTCGCTGTCTTATTTAAATTAACAAATAAATTAATCTCTAAAAAAGTTATATATGGAAAAAATTCTAGTTATAGGCTCTGTTGGGCAAATTGGCTCCGAATTTACAATTGAACTCCGTAAAATTTATGGGGCGGAAAATGTTATTGCCGGCGGAAGAAAAACAAAACCTTCCGAAAAACTATTAAACTCCGGACCTTTCATAATATGCGATGCTGTTGATAAAAATCAACTTGCCGAAGCTTGCAAAAAGCACAATATTAATATTATCGTTAATATGGCTGCTATACTGTCTGCAACAGGCGAACAAAATCCAATGCTTGCATGGGATGTAAATATGAACGGATTAATCAACGTTCTGGAAGTTGCTCGTGAATTCAAAATGAAGCAGGTGCTTGTTCCAAGTTCAATTGCCGTATTCGGACCAAGTACACCCGTTGACAATACCCCTCAGGAAACAGTTCTTAAACCCACAACAATGTATGGTGTTACAAAAGTTGCAGGTGAATTGCTTGCGGATTACTATGTCGCTAAGTACGGACTTGACGTTAGAGGATTGAGATATCCAGGGATTATCAGCAATGAAACTCTTCCCGGCGGCGGCACAACTGATTACGCAGTTGCAATTTATTACGAAGCAATAAAGAATAAAAAATACACATGCTTTGTAAATGAAGGCACTCGTCTCCCGATGATGTATATGCCCGACTGCCTCAAAGCAACAATAGACCTGATGCAAGCCGATTTTTCAAAACTCAAGCATCACAGCGATTTCAATGTTGGTGCAATGAGTTTTTCTGTGACTGAACTTGCCGCTTCAATAAAAAAATACATTCCCGATTTCCAGATTAAATATGAACCCGATTATCGCCAGAAAATTGCCGATTCATGGCCCAATTCAGTTGATGACAGTGCTGCCCGCAAAGAATGGGGCTGGAAACCAAGTTACGACCTCGATGCAATGACCCAGGATATGCTTAAGGTTATCGGTGAAAAATATAAAAAGGGATTGATATAATTTTAAAATAAGAAAATAAATCAGCCACAGATTCACAGATTAAAGGAAATCACTCTTTTTGTAATTTGTGAATCTGTGGCTTTTTTTATCCATTCGAAATATCACAGAATCTTTATTTTTGTATTTTTGCCTTACATTATCCAGTAATGAAAAAAACATTTCCTCTTTTTATAATTTTTTTTATTCTTTGCTTTACAGGCAACGCGCAGCAATATTATAAATTCGATGACTTTAGTATTAAGCCATTTGAAAAAGAAATTTACAAAACAGATTCTTTAAATAATTTTCATACCTCAGTAAAACCATTTACAGACATTGATATTTCAAAAATTCCAAAAAGCGATTCTGTTTCGGATATTTTAAAAAATAAAAAAACAAAAACATTGGGCGGAAGAATATTATTTAATGAACCGCTCATAAAATTCGATAAAAAGAAATTTTATTTTGATTTCAATATTCCACAGTTTACCGGTAAGTTTTATTATGATTACAGAGAAAAACAAAACACATTCGAAAGCGGAATAGGCGGAGAATTTAATTTTAAATATTCAGACAAATTAGCTCTTTTTGCCGATCTTACTTACAATTACTCAATATTTCCTCTCTTTATTCAGGATAAAATCGAAAATACAAAAGTAGTTCCGGGACAAGGTTTTGCAAATAATTCATATATTATATCTGCAATTACTAATCCCCATTATAGAAATTTTGAATATAACAATTATAATTATTATTTATCATACAACATTTACAAACATTTTAATTTTCAATTAGGACAAGGAAAAAACTTTTTCGGCGATGGTTACCGCTCAATGCTCTTATCG
>JAQUPB010000178.1 GCA_029004185.1 Bacteroidales bacterium
ACTCACCTACGGAACGGGTTTGCCTTTCGGTCCCACGGGTACCGACAAATATAAAGATACTCTCCGCATGCCCGATTATCGCAGGGTTGATATCGGCTTCTCATATGAACTAAAAAGTGAAATAAGAACTTTTTCAAAAAGCAATCCTCTCAAATATTTCAGATCCATATGGCTCAGCGTTGAAGTTTTTAATCTTCTGCAAATAAATAATACAATTTCATATATCTGGATAAAAGATGTTACAAACCGGCAATACGCTGTTCCGAGCTACCTCACTCCACGGCAGCTTAATGTAAAAGTCATTGCTGAATTTTAAAAAAAACAAAAGCCACAGATTCACAGATTAATTTACGATGCAACAAAAAAAAACAAAAAATAAAAAAACTCTAGCCGAAAAATATCCTCCTTCCGAACCTTGTTCGTGCGAAATCTGTATGCAATATTGCAAACGTCCCGGTTGGTGGACTGTTGCGGAAGCATCCAAAGCCATTGATGCCGGTTATGGAAATCGCATGATGCTCGAAATGTCGCCCGATAAAACTTTTGGTGTGCTCTCTCCTGCTTTCAGAGGATGTGAAGCCGATTTTGCTTTAAATATTCATGCAAACAAAGGATGCAATTTTCTTAAAAATAATCTCTGCGAAATTCACGGCACGGGCTTTCAACCGCTCGAATGTCGCTTTTGTCATCACGAAAGACGCGGACAAGGATTGCAATGCCACCTCGAAATAGAAAACGAATGGAAAACAAAAGAAGGACAACATCTCATTCAGAAATGGGGCGATGTTACCGGCTTCTGGGAACGGCTGAAAATCTGACGATCTGTTAATGTTGTTCGAAGTTTGTAACTTCGAACTGTCTATTCTGTGCGAAATCCGAAATCGCACAACAAAGTCATTTTTTATTTTTCAATTTCATATCTTTGTATACAACCAAATTTATGAAAAGAATCACAATATTATTTTTTATAATTCTCGCATCAGCAAAAATCAATGCGCAGGATTACCAAATAATATTTGCAGGAAAAGGAGCAAGCACCATTGTTGATTCCGTGAAAGCAGAAAACCTGACACAATGCACCGATACAATTCTTGGCGGAAACGATATTCTGCATCTTACAGGAAGCGTTGGAATAACCGAAACAAAAAGTAACGAGGGCAACAATTTTCGTGTTTATCCGAATCCGGTGACAGATTATTGTACAATCGAATTTGAAGTTGTTTCTGCCGGCAATACAGCAATTGAGATTTGTGACATAAGCGGAAAAATAATATTTAAGAAAAAAATATTATTGCCAAAAGGTATTCATGAGTTCAGAATAAGCGGAATAAACAGAGGCATTTATTTTTTAAAAATTATTTCGGATACATATTTATATTCTGCTAAAATTGTAAGCATAAACGCAAATAGCGGAACAGCGCGGTTAATTCATAAAGAAACAACTGCAATAAATGAAAATAAAAATTACATATCAAATAAAGAAAAAACAAATAAATCAAGAAGAGCAATAACAGATATGCAATATACCACAGGCAATTTATTAAAGCTCACAGGATATTCCGGAGGCATTTATAGTACAATACTCATGCAGGTGCCCACCCAAAGCCAGACTGATACTTTTGATTTTGTTGAATGCACGGATGCCGACAACAACCACTATTCAGTAGTTCAGATAGGCACACAACTATGGATGGGAGAAAATCTTGAAACCACAAAATACATCAACGGTGATTCAATACACAACATTACTGGTGGCACACAATGGAGCAATGATACAACAGGGGCTTACTGTGATTACAATAATAATGCCGGCAACAGCACAATTTACGGTAAACTTTACAATTTCTTTGCCGTTGCCGACACATGCAGTTTATGCCCATCCGGCTGGCATGTACCAACCGACATCGAATGGAATATCCTGGTATCCTTTTTGCAAATGCTGGGCGAAACGGGCAAGTTGAAAGCAAACTGCACAACACTATGGCAGAGTCCAAACCAAGGAGCAACAAATGAAACAGGTTTCACGGCGCTTCCGGGCGGGTATCGTGATTACACCGGTTTATTCAAATATATCGGACAATGCGGCTACTGGTGGAGTTCTACCGCCTATGCCGATGACTCTGCATGGTACCGGTTCATGTATTATGATTACAGCAATGCCAGCAGATTCAGCACCGAAAGAACATTTGGTTTTTCCGTGCGATGTATGAAGAATAAATAAACTATTTTGGTTTATTTGTCACAAAATTCCTGACATCATTTCCCCTTTTCCACCCCCTCAACAAAATGCTCGATGCATTGACGCACGTCGCGGTGATAACCGCCTTCAAGTACTGCAAAGATATTTTTAAACGAACGGCTCAAACGAAAGCCTACTTCATAATACCCATTCAGAGTATAACATAAATTAAGCAGCATATCCTTTTCATATCCGTCAAATCCGGCAGACACACCAACAACATCAGGTTTAAATTCTTCCGCTTTCATTATTGCCTTATCCACCGATGCGAGCAATTCCCTGTCACCGCTTCCTGCAAGCAAAGGGAAGTTCATGGTATACCCCTCGCCTTCACCTTCACCAATTTCATTTTCATAACCCGACATTGGATAAGCGAATACTTGGTGTACCGAGCAATACAACACATCAGGCGATGTATAAAAAATCGACTGCGTGCCATCGCCGTGGTGACCATCAATATCGAGAATGAAAACTTTTTTCCCTTCGTTCACGAGTTTTTGAGTGGCAATGGCGATATTATTTAAAAAGCAAAAGCCGGCAGCAAAATTACGGCGCGCATGGTGTCCCGGCGGCCTGACAACCGCAAAAGCATTATTTTCTGATGCGTGAATTGCCGCCCCCACTGCCAGACATGCCGCTTCGTATGTCTCGGGTGAAGTTGTCACTTCAGCCAGCATTTTATGCCTGTGACAGCATTTTTTAAAGAACTCCCTGTATTTTTCTTCATGTACAAGCGTTATGAATTTTTCACCATCAATTTCGGTGTCTTTTTCCCAACGGTTAAAATCCTGTATGCGGTATGCACCTTCTCCTGCATCAAACGGATTGTGCATGAAAAATTTTTTATGAAAAAGAATGTCCATGATTTTTGCTTTGCCTGAACAAACTTAATTAAATTTCGTGAGTTTATAAATTGTTTGGTTTTTTTTTGCCGGCAGTGCATGTTTTATTTTTCATAGGACTGCATCCTATGCTTTCACATTACGTTCCTTCGGAACTTATTAATTTGATTTACAAACAACCTATTTCCGAATCCGATTATGATTGACTGCCTATTGGTATATAAACCGCAGATAATAATCCGAACCAGATGTAGGGGCAACGCCCCGTAACGTACAAACACATGGCGAAAGTCATGTGTTAAACAATACAAAAACAATCAAAGCCCTGAAAGGGCGAAATGTTATTCCCAAACATAGCGTTCGTCATACTCGATTTTATATTCTTTAAAAAAACGTCTTAATTCACCTTTAAACGATTTTTTTCTGTGATGTTGGAGCTGATTTAATATGTATCGTTTAACAATATCAACCTTCGAGGCACTAACTGAAAAAATCCCATAACCACCCTGCCAATAAAAATTATTTATTCCTTTATTTTTTATCCACTTTGACGATGATGTTTTTATTTTTGAAATTAATTCTGCAGTTGTAATAGTTCGTGGGAGTGTGCTTAAAATATGAATATGGTCAGGGTTTGCAAATATTTCATAAGTATATGAACCTAATTTTGATAAAACACCAACTATATATGAATGCAATTCTTCTCTTATTTCTTCCTTAATAAGATTGCGATTGTATTTTGTTGAAAACACAATATGAACATTTACTTTGGATAATGATTGTGGCATTTTTTCAAACCTTTAACAATAATACATTTCGGGCTTTCAGCCCTTAGCAATTTATTATTTATTTTTCACAGGACTATCGTCCTGTGCTTTTACATTATGTTCCTTCGGAACTTGTTAAAGCTAATTTTTTATTATTTTCATCACCTTAACTGTCTTGTCAGTTATTAGTTTTACAAAATATATTCCGCTTGGTAAATCACCAATATCCACTTGCTCCTTTTGCCTTATGCCTTTAACCTTTATTAATTCCTTTCCGCTTACGTTGCATATTATTAAAATACCTTCTTCACCTGTCGGTATTGTTTCAATTGTAATTTCATTATTTGCGGGATTCGGATAGATTTTAAAACCAATATCTTCATTATTAAAAGCTATTCTCACTGCTTCCGAAAAAGCCGACCTGCCGTCAAAGTCGGTTTGCTTTAAACGATAATACGAATTTCCATTCAAGGGATTTTCATCATTTATTTTATAATTAATTATTTTATCACTGTTTCCTGCACCATGAACTTTACCTGCAATTCCCCAGTTTTTCAAATCCATGCTTTTTTCAATTATAAAAAAATCATTATTAATTTCGGAATATGTTGTCCATGATATTTGCACTTTCTTTTCAATAACTTCAGCATTGAAATCCAGCAATTGTATCGGCAAAGAACCATCATTTTTTGTAAAACCAAGTGTAAAAGGGCTAAAAGAGGTAACCGTTGAAGCAGAAATCAGTTCACCGGAAGTTGTATCGCCAGAACAGCCCCCATTTCCAAGGTCGAGCCATTTGCTCCCGTTCCACTTTGCAACCCTCACTGCTTCAGGACCAGGTGTAACTCCGCTATTTTCATTCCAGCTTAAACCCACTTTCACATTCGAGTTTCCGTTTGTTCTGTTCAGGAGCCAATATTCTTTTGTGCTAATATTTTTCAATGTTATGTCCAGTTCCGAACCATAAATTGTGTCGGGAGAACCCGAAAAATATTCAGCAGTGAAATGATGACTTGCAACCGATGGTACTGATATTTTAATGGGTCTGTAACAACCATTCTTCCCGACAGGAAACACAAATTCTTCATTTCCGGTTTTTCTGACAGGACCAACAACACAACTTGAATCCGAAGCTCCCGTTGAAATTGCATTATTATTAAAAGTCAAAAGACTTGAAGACGTTGAAATAATATTACCTTTTACAAATGTGAGATTTGCTCCAATTGAAACAGGCGAAGCAAGAATAAGATTACCTGAAGATTTATTTATTGACAATCTCCTGAATCTCGGAGGGAATGCGGTATCGCCTGATATGTTTTGTGAAGAGTCGCCGCAAATTGTAACAATTCCGTTTATTCCAGATGAAAAAGTTACGATTTTTGTTGAGCCAATTGTTGAAATATCGCCATAGAATCTGCAATTCGTATTATATGCAGGAGAAAATTCGCCTGTGCCAGTTGCAATAAAACTGGCTTTTGAATAAAAATTATCAGGCAAATTATTTGCAAGACGCATGTAACTGGAAGAACTGTTAGTGATTGTAACATAGGCAAAAAAAATATTTCCGCCTGAAGAGCTGTTGCCCTTATCTCCTTTCTTTTCAATAGTCACCGTATTATTAAATGTTGCACCATTAAGATATATCTGCGGGAAAGAAAAATTAACAGGACCGTTGAAAACCGTACCTTCTTCAATGTACAATCCGGCTGAATCCCCGACAACATTTATATTCTGTGCCGTAATTCCCGATTGAATGAAATTTTCCAAAGTCAGGTTACCCCTGATAAAGCCATCTGAACCCGCTGAAATTATTTTGCCTTCAGCAAGTGTTGAATTTCCGTTATTCTGACCGAAGCGAATTCCTGTTCCTGCGATGCTGTTAATTATTATGTTCCCGTTAAAATAATTATCACCATTATATGCAATGCTTGTAAATGAATTCCCATTATTATGAATTTCAACATCACCATTGAATGTGTCGCCGTTATTATTTGCAAAACGCCAGTGATATGAGCTTAGATTGCGGATTATTGTTTTTGCATTAAAAATATTCCCTCCCTCACATTCGTTTGGCGACCCGCCTGTTTTAACAAGTACCACATCACTGCCAAATGTAGTATTTGAAATAAAAGTATTTTCAGCATAAGCAATAATACCAACACCTATAACCGGTCCGTTCAAAGAATCACCAAATTCTATCTTGTCTGCATTATTACAAATTATATTAC
>JAQUPB010000179.1 GCA_029004185.1 Bacteroidales bacterium
CATTATTCGACATTCGATGTTCGATATTTATTTATTAAAAGTCTATGTTTATGCATAAACATTCTTTATGTAAAATTATTTTTTTAATTCTCCTTACTAATTATTCATTTTCATATAACAATCATCCAATTGGTGCCCGTTCAGCTTCAATGGGAAATACATCTTTAAACTTTTCTGATATTTTTTCTTCTTTTAACAACCAGGCGGGATTATCGAAACTTAAAAACACTTCTGCGGGATTTTCTTATGAGAACAGATTTCTTTTAAATAATTTAAGTTCAAAATCTGTTGCATTCGCACTACCAACAAAATCGGGAGTTTTCGGAGTTGATATTAATTATTTTGGATTTGAATTATACAACGAATCAAAATTAGGTCTTGCATTCGGGAAATCATTCGGCAAAAATTTCTTTGCCGGAATTAAGTTCGATTATTTATACACGCACATTGCCGAAAATTATGGAAACAAAGGAATCATAACAGGTGAAGCAGGTTTGCAGGCAAGAGTAGCAAAAAATCTTTTTCTCGGTGTTCATGTCTTTAATCCTTTCAGAGTTAAACTTGCAGATTATAATAATGAACGAATACCTGCAATAATGAGCCTTGGTCTGCTCTATAAAATATCAGAAAAAGTTCAACTTGTTGTTGAAACAGAAAAAGATATTGACTATAAACCAGTTTTTAAAACCGGACTCGAATATCATATTGTAAAGCAAATATTTGTCAGGACGGGAATTTCAACAAATCCCATGGAATGTTGCTTCGGCTTTGGACTGGAATTTAAAAATTTTAAGATTGACTTTGCAGCAAAATCAAATCCTGTTCTTGGTTATACTCCGATTATTTCAATAATTTATAATTTTAAATAATATTTTTCGATTGAAACCTGAAATTTTTATTAAAATAGTTGATAAAGTTATTCTGAATTTTTTTTCACCGCAAAGACGCAAAGACGCGAAGATAAAAACCTCTGCGTCTTTGCGTCTCTGCGGTATATTTATTTTATTTTTTTCATTTTCTATTTGTTTTTCGCAGGAAGATGAAATCGAAAAGAGAATTGAAAATACAGTAGAAAATACCGAATCAGATGTTGATTACTCAACTCTTATTGAAAATCTCGAATATTTCAAAGAACAGCCGCTGAACATAAATACTGCATCGGAAGGAGAACTCAAAGAATTGTTTTTGCTTAATAGTCTGCAGATAAATAATCTTATAAACCATATTAAAACAAATGGTAAACTCATTTCTCTTTATGAGCTTCAAAGTATTGACGGATTTGACAACACAACGATAATGAAAATTCTTCCTTATATAAAAATTGATTCCTGTTTTATATTAAAACTAAATTTTAAAAATATTTTAAGCAAAGGTGAGAATCAATTTCTTTTCCGATCACAGAAAATTATTGAACAACAAAAAGGATTCACTTCAATTACCGATTCTGCATATAAAGTGAATCCAAATTCAAGATACATTGGAAATCCCTTTCGCATGTATTCCCGTTATCGTTTTAAATACAACAATCAAATTGATTTTGGAATCACTGCCGAAAAGGATGCAGGTGAAGAATTTTTCAGGGGTACTCAGAAAAACGGATTTGATTTTTACTCAGCTCATCTGGTTTTTAAAAATATTGGCTTAATAAAAACTATTGCCATAGGCGATTATCAGATAGATTTCGGACAAGGGCTTGTTCTTAATTCCGGTTTTTCTGTCGGTAAATCTTCAGATGCAATAAACATAATAAAAAATCCCATCGGCATAAAACCATATACAGGAGTTGACGAAAACGTTTTCTTTCGCGGTATTGCCACAACACTTAAATATAAAAAAATCAAATTCTCAGCTTTATTTTCAAATAAAAAACTCGATGCAAATATCGTTACTGTTGACAGTTCGGATTTCAAACCAGAGGTTTTCTCTTCGCTTCAGCAAAACGGTTTACACACAATACCAAACGAAATTTCAGATAAAGATGCCGTTAATGAAATTGTTTATGGAACAAATATAACTTATGAAATTAAAAAAATGTCAGTCGGAATAACTGCAATAAACTCACTGTTCAGTGCATCCTTGCAAAAAACTCTTCATTCATATAATCAATTTGAATTTAATGGCAGAAATAATTTTATTATGGGAAGCGACTACAACTTTTCATTCAGAAATTTTATGTTTTCAGGCGAAATTGCAAGAAGTGAAAATGGCGGTATTGCTTTTCTTAATTCGGCAATTGCGGCTATAAATCAGCAGGTTTCTTTCGCATTTCTTCAAAGGAATTATCAGCGCAATTTTCAAAATCTTTACGGAAAAGCTTTTGGAGCAAATACAATAAATGCCAATGAAAAAGGAACTTATTCCGGAATAATTCTTAACCCGTTGAATAATTTCAATATATCGGCATATTATGATATATTTTCTTTCCCATGGTTGAAATACCAGGTTGACGCACCATCGCACGGATATGACTATTTTGCACAATTAGAGTTTATTCCTTCCAAAAAAGTCAATATGTATTTTTATTTTAAAGAAAAAAGCAAAGCGATGAATATTGCAGATTATTATATTGACTACATCGAGAATTACTGCAAACAGAATTACAGGTATAATATTTCTTACCGTATTTCACGTTCTCTTTTGCTCAAAAACAGGGCGGAATACGTTGTTTATAAAGTTCAGAACGAAATCAAATATGGTTATCTTTTGTCGCAGGATATTACGTATAAGTCTTTCAAAGACCGTTATTCAGTTTCATTCCGCTTT
The DNA here is from genome assembly GCA_029004185.1 of Bacteroidales bacterium. Lineage (GTDB taxonomy): Bacteria > Bacteroidota > Bacteroidia > Bacteroidales > JAHJDW01 > JAQUPB01. The sequence goes on from JAQUPB010000179.1 coordinate 2,764, forward strand.
GCATTATTCGATGCCGATGATTACGACACAAGAATTTATGCTTATGAAAACGATGTTCTTTACTCTTATTCCCTGCCTTCATATTTTTATAAAGGCTACAGAACATATATAAATTTGTCATATGTTCTGAACAGAAACCTTGAATTGTGGTTAAGATATGCACGAACAACATATGCAAATAAAAATGTAATCGGAAACGGCTTAACAGAAATTGAAGGAAACACAAAGTCGGAGATAAAAATACAGATGAGGATGAAATTTTAAATAAAAAAGCCACAGATTCACAGATTACTCGCAAAAGTTTCAAAAAAAACAGAAGTAAGAAGTACGAGGTATGAGGTATGAGGCATGAAATTTAACCCATGACGCTCTTCATTTTGTACTTATTTTAATAACCCTTAAAAAAACAATCTTTTCGAAAGAAAACTTTTAATTTTCATACTTCGTACTTCATACATCATACTTCGTAATTAATTTTGTAAACTAAGCGAAGCGATATCATGAGTTCCTTTTAATAAAATTAATTTTGCGAATAATCTGTGGCTTTTTTATTATAATCCCAAAAAATATTTTTTCCCTTTCACTTAATTTTTTAATTTTACACGATAATTTAATATGTTACAATTATGTTCGATAATTTAAGCGATAAGCTTGACAGGGCTTTTAAAATTTTAAAGGGGCAGGGCAAAATCACCGAAATAAACATTGCCGAAACGCTGAAAGAAGTCAGAAAAGCTTTGATTGACGCAGATGTTAATTACAAAATCGCAAAAACTTTTACCGAAGAAGTTAAGGAAAAAGCATTAGGGCAGAATGTTCTCACTGCAATTTCGCCGGGACAACTGATGATAAAAATTGTTCGCGATGAGCTCACAACCCTCATGGGAAGCGAAAAAACGGACATAGACTTAAAAGGTTCGCCGGCAATTATTCTTATTGCAGGACTCCAGGGTTCCGGGAAAACAACATTTTCGGCTAAACTTGCAAATTATCTGAAAACAAAAAAAGGAAGAAATGTTTTGCTTACTGCCTGCGATGTATACCGTCCTGCTGCCATTGAACAGCTGAAAGTTTTAGGCGGACAGATTGAAGTCGAGGTTTTTTCAAAAGATGAAAGCAAGGACCCTGTTGGAATTGCAAAAGCGGCAGTTTCTCATGCAAAAGAATTCGGAATAAGCACAGTAATAGTTGATACTGCAGGTCGTCTGGCAATTGACGAGGAAATGATGAAAGAAATTTCAGCCCTGAAGAAAGCTCTCAACCCTCACGAAATATTATTTGTAGTTGATGCAATGACAGGTCAGGATGCCGTTAATACCGCAAAAGCATTTAATGACAAGCTCGATTACGACGGAGTTGTTCTGACAAAGCTGGATGGCGATACAAGAGGCGGCGCCGCACTCACGATAAAAAGCATTGTAAATAAACCTGTAAAGTTTGTCAGTACAGGTGAAAAAATGGACGCAATAGACATTTTCTATCCTGAACGTATGGCCGACAGGATTCTCGGCATGGGCGACATTGTTTCACTTGTTGAAAAGGCGCAGGAACAATACAATGTTGAAGAGGCACAGAAACTTCAGAAGAAAATAGCAAAAAATCAATTTAACCTTGATGACTTTTACGCGCAACTCCAGCAGATAAAAAAAATGGGAAATGTGAAAGACCTTGCAGGCATGATTCCCGGAATGAATAAAATGATGAAAGATGTTGACATTGGCGATGATGCTTTTAAAGGCATTGAAGCAATTATTTGTTCAATGACAAAAGAAGAAAGAAAAGATCCCGATATTTTAAACGGAAGCCGTAGAAAAAGAATTGCCAGTGGCAGCGGAACAAATATTCAGGAAGTGAACAAGCTCATTAAGCAATTTGAAGATACACGCAAAATGATGCGGCTGATGACAAATCCGAAAAATGCAATGCGGATGATGAGGAACATGCCTCAGATGGGAAGGAAATAGTTTGAAGTTTAAAGTTTGAAATTAAAAATTAAGATATGAATTTTGATTCTACAACATTTAGTTGGAATATTAAAATACGCCACAGATTCACAGATTATAAAATTTCATTTAGTAACATTTACAATAATTTTAATCTGTGAATCTGTGGCTTTTTGTTTTTATTCATACAAAACATTGTTAAACAAAAATTTTTGCAAAAATATTTTTAACATAAACATTTTTATATGAAATTACTTGACGGAAAAAAAACTTCCGATGAAATAAAAGCAGAAATTGTTAAGGAAGTTTTGAAAATGAAAAATGACGGAAAAAAAATGCCTCATCTTGCAGCAATTCTGGTTGGTGAAAACCCGGCAAGTAAAATTTATGTTGATAATAAACTAAAGGATTGCCACGAAGTAGGCTTCGATTCCACAATATATAAATACCCGGAAACAATTTCAGAAAAAGAACTTTTGCAATCAGTAGAATTTCTTAATAAAGATGATGAAGTTGACGGCATTCTCGTTCAACTGCCTCTTCCGAAAAATATTTCAGTTGACAAAATAATTAACTCGATTAATCCCGAAAAAGATGTTGACGGATTCCACCCTATTAATGTAGGCAGAATGGTGTTGGGAATTCCTAAATTCCTGCCTGCTACTCCATACGGTATAATAAAACTTCTTGAAAAATATAAAATTGAAACATCAGGAAAAAACTGTGTGGTAATAGGAAGAAGCAATATTGTCGGAACTCCATTGAGCATAATGCTTTCAAGAAATGCAATCTTTGGAAACTGCACCGTAACACTTTGCCACAGCAAAACAAAAAACATAAAGGAAATTTGCAAAACAGCCGATATTATTGTTGCGGCAATAGGAAAACCAAATTTTGTTACTGCCGATATGGTGAAAGACGGAGCAGTGGTTATTGATGTAGGCACAAACAGAATTGAATCGGATGAAACAAAATCAGGAACAAAATTAGTAGGTGATGTGAATTTTGATGAAGTTTTCGGAAAATGCAGTTTCATAACGCCCGTCCCAGGCGGAGTTGGTCCGATGACAAGAGCCGCTCTTCTTCTGAATACTCTTGCGGCTTCAAAAAGATAAAAAAAATATTAAATTTGCAGTCATAAAAATCATTTAAAAATAAACTATATATGAAAAAATACATTTTGTTATTCTTCGCAGCTATGCTTATCTGCTCTTGTTTTGTTTTTGGACAAAGTCCTCTCGACAAGGGTTGGGATAGTTTTTACAACAACGATACAAAAAAAGCAAGAGAATATTTCACTCAGGCAGCCGCTTCTTCCGACAGAAAAATAAAA
>JAQUPB010000180.1 GCA_029004185.1 Bacteroidales bacterium
AAAACCATTACAAACCTAAGTGATACAACCTTTATTCACGACAACCTGAAATCCATTGCAGGTTGTTACTTTGTTACAGCAATTGATTCTTTTAATAATGAAAGTGCGGCAACAAATAAAACATGTCTTGATATTGACAGTTGTTCTCTCTATGAATTACCTAATGTATTCACTCCTAACGGTGATATATTTAATGAATACTTTCGTCCGTTTCCATATAAATTTGTTGAAAAAATTGACATAAAAATTTATAACCGCTGGGGAACTATTGTTTTCCAGACAACAAATCCCGATATAATGTGGGATGGCAAAGACCATCATACAAAATCAAAATGTAGCGACGGAGTTTATTATTATGTTTGCGATGTTTATGAACAACGTTTGGCAGGGCTGAAGAAAAGAACTTTGCACGGATATATTCAGATAATAAGATAAAATTAAAAATAATGAACCACAGAATAAAAAATATACTCCAAACTGAAAACTGTAAACTCTAAACTTTAAACTAAATATGTTCACAGGAATAGTTGAAGCGACGGGAAAAGTTGTTTCCCTCGAAAAAGAACTCGGCAATCTGCACATCACAATTGAAACTCCGATAGCAAAAGAATTAAAAGTTGACCAGAGCATTGCTCATAACGGAGTATGCATGACTACCGTTAAGGTTAATAAAGAAAAAAAACAATATACGATTACGGCTGTTAAAGAAACTCTTGACAGAAGTAATCTCGGTTTACTGAAAAAAGGAAGCAGAATAAATCTTGAGAGGTGCATGAAAATTGACGGTCGCCTCGACGGGCATATTGTTCAGGGGCATGTTGACCAGACAGCAATTTGTAAAAGCGTTAAAGAAACTGATGGAAGCTGGCTTTATACCTTTAAATACGATTCAGGCAAAGGAAACATAACTGTTGAAAAAGGCTCTATCTCAGTTGACGGCGTGAGCTTAACGGTTGTAGGTTCGGGAAAGAACTGGTTTTCGGTTGCAATAATTCCTTATACCTATAACAATACGGTTTTTCAGGAATATAAACCAGGCTCGGTTGTAAATATTGAATTCGATATTCTCGGAAAATACATTACAAAATACCTTGAGCAGCATTTCGGGAATAAGAAGTAACGTTAAATTGATAAACTTCGATATTCAAAATTCGGTGTTCCATGTTCGTTTTTTTTAGAAGACACATCCCTATTATCCCTTCTCAAGAAGGGATTCTTACACACTTGCCTCGCTTTTATGTTTACGAAATTATTAAAGTACTTTCCAAATCCCTCCTCTTGAGAGGAGGTTAGGAGGTGTGTCTTTTTTATTCCTTCACGAATTTCCCCACACTTACTCCGTTTTCATTAACAATCAAACTGAAATATTATTTTACTTATTTCAATTCTTCGATTCTGTTATAAATAATACTTTGTGCTTCTTTATTATCACTGAAAAAAGGAAGGGAAAGTTTATAAAATTTTATTGCTTCGGATTTGTTTTCGAGTTTCTGAAACAAGGTTGCTCTTTGCAAAACAAGACCTCCGTAATATTCACGGAATTTAACAAGCAGTCTGTCGGAAGGATTGTCGGCATTTATAAAATCCTTTAAATCAAAATCGGAATAATTTACTTTTGTCAAAGCACCTTCTCTTGGAATTTTATAAGCAGCAAAAACCGATTCACGGGGATAATTTTTTAATACTTCATTCGATTCAATATCTATATAAGTTACATAAACATCCCTGCCTTTGCTTAAATTTTTATCAATCATTGAACGAATCATATTTTCATAACATAGTTGTATGTATGCTCCGTCATATGATATATGTTCTTCAAAAGGTGCCACGGATTCAAGGAATTTATCCACTTCTGTTTGTGACGATTTTATGATTTCGGGATAATAATTTTTCAGATATTGAATATACCAGCTTCTCTTCAGTAATTTTAAATCCAAAGAAAGAACATCCTGTCTTTTTTTCTCAACATACTGATAGTAGAAGAAAGGGAAACAGTATGGGTCCCAGTCGCCAATAACTATTGAATTTTTTGTCGCAATTTTAAAAATATTATCAACAAACTTCTGCGGATAGTAGTAATTGCTCATGTCATTATTTTTGTAATTTTTATATACTCCGCTTATTGAAAATGCCACGAATAACAAAGCAACCAAATAATGTATTTTTATTTTTATCAAACTTAAAATATATAAAAATCCCGCACCTGTAAGCAATGAAAGGATCATATATGAAGGAATATAAAATACCGACACGAGGGCACCATTTTCAATGGCAACATCTTTATTTGTGGCAACGTCAAAATTTGTTTCATACGTCATAACAGGTATGCTAAAAATCAAGAATGTTAAAACAAAATAAAATAATTTTTTATTTTTCTTATAAATCATGAAAACGCCGATTACTGCAAAAATTATAAATACCGGATACCATTGCTCGGGAAGAAGGTGATTCAGGTAATATTTAAACTGGCTTATAAATCTTTCGGCAGTATGAGGGTCGTCCGATGTGTATTGATGACGGTTAACAACCCTGAAAAAATTTGTAAGGTTTTCGGGATTACCCCAATCCATAGGAGGATTGTGCATTGATGCAAAAGGCAAATAGAGAAACGGAAATAATCCCAGCAAGAAAAATAAAGCCGATTTTAAAATTGTTTTAAAGTTCAATAATATTTTGTAATCAACAGCTAATACAAAAACACCAAAAATAGGAATCAGCATTAGTGAAGTTGTATGGCATGTAAACGCCAGTGCCATAACAAAACTTATAATGAATAAATATTTTTTTCTTTTCTCAATAGTTTCCTGTCTTCTCCAAAAAAGAGCAAGCAAAATAAATAAAGCTACAAAACAGCTATTCAATCCATATACTTCAGTCATCACAGCCTGTTCCCAGGTTTCGTTACAAAATGCAAAAAACCACCCGCTGCTCAACGCTACTAAATATTTTAAAATATTAAGAAATTTCTCATTATTATCTTTCCAGAATTTCGATTCGATGAAAACATCTTCAATTATAATAATCATTGACCAGGTTATGAATGCAGAAGCAAGAGCTGAAAAAAATGCAGACATCATATTTACTTTGTATGCAATGCTGCCAAAAGGTACAAGCAGTGTAAATAATTTTCCGAAAATCGTAAAAAGAGGGTAACCAGGTTCATGCGGAACACCGAGAAAATAAGCAGCAGTGATAAGTTCGCCGCTGTCTTCAAAAGAAATTGTAGGGGCAAGAGTGAGAATATAAAAAACAAAACTCACAAGAAAAGATAATCCGAGAGTTGAATAAAACAACACATTTTTATTTTTCGGATAAATTATTTTTTCCTTTATTGTTTGCTGTTTTGGCTGTATGTGATGAGGAATATGTTTTTTTTGCTTTTTCTGCATAATTATATTTTAAATAAAATTTGCCACAGATTCACAGATTATAAAATTACTCTTTGAAAAATCGTAACATTAAAATTAATAAACTTTATTCCTTTTTAATATTTTACAAAATTAATTATTAATTCTAAATGATATTCAGGTATAAGTTTAATTTGTGAATCTGTGGCTTTTTTATTTTTATTAACACAAAACATTTTAGAAGCAATTAATTACTTCCATCGCAATATTATTAAGATTTTTTATTGCCTCGGAATTATTCCAATTGCTTTTATTTCTCGGTTCAACATAATTTGAAACAGAACGCAATTCGGCAAAACCGGTTTTTTCGTTTTTGCAGGCAAAGAAAAAAGCGGCTCCTTCCATTGATTCAATATCGGGGCTATATAATCGCTTCACTTTTTCAATACTTTCAAAATTTCCATGAACTGTATTTACGGTAATTCCCGTAACTTCAGTTAACTTTTTTATTTCGGAATTATTGATCACCGAATTATTCATTATTCTTCCTTCTTCGAATATTTTCCCGCCGGTTTCAAATCCCGCTTTATAAAGAGGAATAAAATTTTCATTGTCTTCGATTCCGAGTTCCGAAAATATTTCGGTTTTGACATTCACCACGCTTTCGATTTCAATTTCTTTTTTAAAACTTCCTGCAATTCCAAGGTTTAAAGCAAAGTCGTATTTTTCGTTTCTTAAAACTTTCCCCAGTCGAAAAGCCGTCGGCACCATTCCAACACCTGTTATGAGTATGTCTATTATTATGTTTTTGTGATGGTATCTTTCCAATTCAGGAGATAGCTGACTTTCTTTTTTCAGAGAGTTTTTTAGCGTTTTTATTTCGTCGCTTGTTGCGGAAACGATAAGCAGTTTCATTTTGTTATTGTTCGTATGTTTCCGTCAGCTGACGGATTCGATTATTCGATTGTTCAATTACAAATATAAATCAAATTCCGTTTAATAAAAAAGGTGTTTTCTAGAAATAGTTTATAATACCGAAATGCACTTTTGAATTCTTGAAATATATGGGATTGTTAAATTGTTTGCCGAGAGCATAACTTATCGAAAATATTCCTGCTTTTGTTTCGAAACTTATTCCCGCCCCTATTCCGTAAGGTGTGTCGTGAATATTTTTTTTATTGGCAGTAAAATTTTCGTAATAAGCCCAGTCGAAAAATCCGTATAGATATGATTTTTCTTCAAATAAAAACCTGTATTCAGCTGTAAGTATTGAATATTTCGATGCGAAAACAGATTCTTCATCAAACCCGCGGAGTGTTTTTAAACCGCCGATTTTGAAAAGTTCGTTTTGAAATAAATTGTCATTTATAATCCATCCGCATTGCGAGCCAAGTTTCACAACCGAACGTTGTGAAACAGAAAAATAATTATCAAGTTCGCTTTCTATGTTATACTGTGCCGAGTTCAGTTTTATGTTATCATAGACTTCAGGATTTATTTCGCTGTTTTTTCTGATATTCTTGGTTCCGGCACCGACGCTGATTCTTATAAAATGCCCTCGCCGCGGATTTAACCTGTAATCCAGATGTTCTCTTTTAAATTCCAATCCATAGATATTATTTTCAACGTCAGCATAATCGGGTAATATTGTTGTGCTCTTAAGACCAACAGTTGACAATAAATCCGAGGTTCTGTTATCAATAAATATTTTCAGATAATCCCTTCCAGAAAAAAAATACTGTATCCCGATATTGCGGTTTATGGTAATATAAGTTGTATCTTTTTTATAAATTGAAAACTTTAAATCCATCCCGAAAGGTGTGGCAAACAAATAGGGATAAGTAAAGTTAATTTTTAAGTCCTGTGTTTTTTCCTGTAAACTGCGCCAGTTGAAATTCATGATTTCGCCGCTCCCGAATGAATTGATGAGATTGAGGTGCACTTCTCCGGTTAAATCAATTTTATTGGGATTTTTATCATTTTGTTTAAACCCTATAATTCCGTCAAACTGGCTTGACTTATTTTTTTTAAGGTATAATATTACTTTGGAATACTTGGGTGTAAAAATCAAATTGTAGGGTTTCGATTCCCTGATAAACGAAATTTCTTTTAATCTTGTGCTTATTTTTTTTATTTGCGATTCATCGTAAACCGAACCTTCTTTCATTCCGAGAAAACCAAATAAATATTGTTTCGAAATTTTTGCATCTCCCTTAACAATGATACTGTCAATATTATATTTTTTGTTTCTTTCAATATTTAAAACTGCCTTAAAGATATCCGAATCTGTTTCTATACTGTCTAGTTTGACCGAAACAAAAGGATAACCGTTGTTTTCAAAATGTTCGATTATTTTTTTATTTAATTTAATTACATCGGAATACTGCATTGTTGTTTTCCCGTCGATATTCTTCCTGTTTGTAAATTGTTTCAGGAAATTTTCATCAACATTTGCTTTTTTTATTATCACCCATTTATAAATTCTGCCGGGAATTATTGTTGCGAGCACGGCAATCGAATCGGTTTTTCTGATACTGTCGAAGCTGGCAGCCAGATACCCCTTTTCATATAATTTGCCCA
>JAQUPB010000181.1 GCA_029004185.1 Bacteroidales bacterium
TCATCATGATCTGAACAGCAGTGCCTTCGCCTTCTCTTAATATTCCTAAGAACAAATGCTCGGTGCCGATATAATCATTACCCAGGCGGGTGGCTTCTTCGCGACTGAAACTCAAAACGTCTTTTACTCTTGATGAAAATTTCGCATCCATTTTATCGGGCTTTTATGATTTTACAAAATATTACATTAAACGTTGATTTCATAACAAAGATACAAAATTTTATTAACATTAATTTTCGTTAATTTTTTTTAGAAAAAATAAAATATTTTTAATAACTTCGTGGGATTAAAATGAGGGCAATTTTAAAAACTAAATTCTCAGTTATTCGAGGTAATTATGATGTATTAATTTAACGATTTAAACGAAGGAAAAATATGGCAGAAGAAGGTGAAAAAATTATTACGGTAAACATTGAAGAGCAAATGAAGTCGGCTTACATTGATTACTCAATGTCGGTCATAGTTTCAAGAGCATTACCTGATATAAGAGATGGACTCAAACCGGTTCACAGAAGAGTGTTGTTCGGAATGTATGAACTTGGGGTAATGTCAAATCGCCCTTATAAAAAATCGGCAAGAATCGTGGGTGAAGTTTTAGGTAAGTACCATCCTCACGGAGATACTTCCGTTTATGATGCAATGGTGCGAATGGCACAGGATTGGTCGTTGCGGTATCCATTGGTTGACGGACAAGGTAATTTCGGTTCTATTGATGGCGACAGTCCTGCCGCAATGCGATATACAGAAGCACGCCTTAGAAAAATTGCGGAGGAAATGCTTGCTGATATTGATAAGGAAACCGTTGATTTTAAACTCAATTTCGACGATACTCTTGAAGAACCTGTAATTCTTCCCACAAAAATCCCCAACCTTCTTGTAAACGGAACTTCGGGAATTGCAGTGGGCATGGCAACTAACATGCCACCTCATAATTTGTCACAGGTTATTGACGGAATTATGGCATTTATTGATAACAACGACATTACAATTGCAGAATTGATGCAACATATAAAAGCACCTGATTTCCCTTATGGCGGAATTATTTACGGTTATGAAGGTGTGAAAAATGCTTTTGAAACCGGTAGAGGAAGAATTATTTTAAGGGCAAACACCAATATTGAACCAATAACAAAAGAAAAGGAAGCAATTATTGCAACTTCGGTTCCTTATCTTGTAAATAAATCAGAAATGATTAAGAAAACTGCTGACCTTGTGAACGAGAAGCTGATAGAGGGCATTTCCGACATAAGAGACGAATCGGACAGGAATGGAATAAGGATAGTGTATGACCTTAAAAGAGATGCAGTTGCGAACGTTGTACTAAATAATTTGTTTAAGTATACTCAGCTACAATCCACATTTAGTGTAAATAACATAGCTTTGGTCAATAAAAGACCGGTGATGTTAAATTTGAGAGATTTAGTTAAAAACTTTGTTGAACACCGTCATGAAATTGTTATAAGAAGGACAAAATACGAATTAAAAGAAGCCGAAAAGCGAGCACACATTTTAGAAGGCTTGTTAATTGCTGTTGATAACATAGATGCGGTAATAAAACTCATAAAGTCATCTGCAACACCTGATGATGCTAAATCAGGATTAATGGAGGCATTTGCTTTGACGGAAATTCAGGCAAAAGCCATTTTGGAAATGCGTTTGCAGAGGCTTACAGGACTGGAAAGAGAAAAAATAAAAGAAGAACATATCGGTTTGGTAAAACAAATTAAATATTTCAAGGAAATATTGGCAGATGTGGTTTTGCGAATGAAAATCATAAAAGAAGAATTAGCCGAAATCAAGAGCAAATACGGCGATGCTCCGAAAACGGAAATCGTTTATACTGCCGATGATTTCAGGATTGAAGATACAATAGTTGATGAAGCGGTTGTCATCACCATTTCTCATTTAGGATATATAAAGAGAACTCCGCTCACAGAATACAGGCGGCAGAACAGGGGAGGGCGCGGTTCCAAAGGAAGCGACTCGCGCGATGAGGATTACATCGAGCATTTGTTTACTGCAACAAATCATAATTACATGCTTTTTTTTACTGAAAGCGGCAAATGTTTCTGGCTTAAAGTTTATGAAATTCCTGAAGGAGCACGCTCATCGAAAGGCAGGGCAATACAAAATCTTTTGAGTATTGAGCCAAACGATAAGATTAAAGCATATATTAATGTTAAAAACCTTGAAGACAAAGAATATATTGAAAACAACTATATCATAATGTGCACCAAAAAAGGTGTCATTAAGAAAACAAAACTTGAAGCATTCTCGCGCCCGCGCCAGAACGGAATTATCGCAATTACTGTCAAAGAAGGCGATCATCTTATTGAGGCAAAAATGACAGGAGGGAAAGATGAAATTGTGATTGCATTGAAATCGGGAAGAGCCATAAGATTTAACGAAAGCAAAGTTCGTCCTATGGGCAGAAGTGCAGGCGGTGTAAGGGGAATAAGAATGAATAATCCCAAAGATGAAGCTATCGGAATGGTTTGCGTTGAAGACAGCAATTCAACTTTACTTGTTGTTTCAGAAAACGGATACGGGAAACGTACAAAAGTTGATGATTACAGGGTTACAAACAGAGGCGGCAAAGGAGTAAAAACAATAAATATTACAGATAAAACCGGTTGCCTGATTGCTATTCAGAATGTTATTGACACCGATGATTTAATGATAATAAATAAATCGGGAATAATAATAAGGATGGCAGTTGCGGATTTAAGGATTATGGGCAGAGCAACGCAGGGAGTAAGACTTATAAACCTGAAAGATGAAGACGCTATTGCTTCAGTAACAAAAGTAGTTATTGATGAAGAATCTGAAGACGAGTTACAGGAGAGAGTGAAGCCTTTACCGATTAATGAAGAGGAACTTGAAACAATAGAACCGGATGAAGAAGAAGAAACCGATGATTCCGCAGAAAATGATGAGGATATTGAGGAAGAATCGGATGAAGAAGATGATGAAAAGTAAAACTCAGGTAGATTTCCGTTCAATTTTCATTATTTAAAATAAAAATATAAATTTGCAAAAAAATAATTGAATATTTCAATTTGTGGCAGTTGTTTTGCAATAATGATTAGCGTAATAAAATTTAAATCTTAAAAAAATGAAAAAGTCAGTATTTTTATTTATCGGAATTATTTTCCTGATAAAATCGGAAGCACAGGTTATTAACATTAACAGCGCATTCAAATATCAAAGAGAGGGTAAGCTTGACAGGGCAAAGACAGCAATTGATGAAGCATGCGTTAATGAAGAAACAAAAAACAAGGCGAAAGCATGGTTTTACAAAGGGTGCATATATTATGACATCAATTCTTCAACAAACCCGAAATTCAAATCACTTGACTCAAACGCACTTGAAGTTGCATATAATTCATTTATGACGGCATTAAAACTTGATGAACAGGAAAAAAAATATACAACTGAACTCAGCGCAAATCTGAATAATTGCGGTATAGCATTTTATAATGATGCTGTCAGGGAATATAACCAAAAGAAATATGAGAAAGCTGTAAGCAGTTTCTCTAAGGTAATTGATATTAAAAAAAGCACAGCAACCGTAGATTCAGTTTATTATTATTCATTGTTATTCGCGGGAGCAGCAGCTCAAAATTCGGGAAATCCGGAAATCAAAGTTAAAGCAAAGGAATATTTAAACAAATTAGTCGAATTGCAGTATAAAAAAGCAACAGTTTACACGAGCTTGGCAAATATTTATCTTGCAGAAAAAGATACAGCATTAGCGTTAAAAACGATTCAAACAGGAAGAGCATCAATCGGAAACAGCATAGAATTACTGATAGCTGAAGCAAGTTTGTACATTATGAAAAAACAATACAAAGAAGCACAGGAATTGTTAAAAGTTGCACAGGAGAAAGAACCAAATAATTATGCCATTTATTATGCTGCCGGAAACGTATATTTAAAACTTCTTGACAGATTAGTTTACAATACAGATACACTGACATATCAGAAATATTACGCTGAAACAGAAAAGAACCTTAAAAAAGCAATTGAAATCAAAAGTGATTTTTCTGATTCGTATTATGATTTGGGAACGTTGTACTTAAACGAAGGGGTTCGTTTATTTACTGAAGCCAATAATTTAAAACTTGGAGATAAGAAGTATGATATTTTAAATGCCAAGAAAGATGTTTGCTGGAAAGATGCAACTGTTCAACTTGAGAAATATTCCGAATTAAATCCAAATGATAAAAATATTTTATTAAACCTTAAACAATTATATATAAAAACAAATCAAATGGATAAAGTGAAACTGATTAATGAAAAATTGAATACAAAATAATTTTTAAGATAAGGGGATAATGAACGTTATTATTCCCTTATATATTTTAAATGCTATTTAACATAATATTTATTATAAGACATTGATTGGAATTTATAAAAACAGACGTAACTATCTGATTTATTAGTTATTTTGATACAACTTGAAGTTATTTGTTTTTAGAATTTCCTGATTGGTTTTACTGCTTACCGGGAATTTGTAAATCAAATCTGAGTATGTAATATTAAAGTTATTATCTACACAGATTTTCTGAAAACTTTCATTTACAAAAATCTTTTTTTGTTCTTTAATATAGTGAGTATTGTTTTTCATTTTTTAACATTTTCTTCAAAATTACTACAAGTATGCAATGAAAAATAAATTGTAAATAACTTGTTAGTAACTCATTCTTCTCTGCTTATGGGAAAAATAAACTCTAAAGACTTACTTTGTATGAGGCTTGAGTCAAATAAATGTTGTTTTGCTTTGTTGTAACTTTAGCTATAACATTTATTTTTCTTATAATTCCAGAGGATTTTGAGAAAGAATACACGATTTTTCCGTTTCCACGCTGAGTATATACTGAAAATAATTTTTTATTCATATAAACATTATCGGTTAAATCACCCTGGTAAAATTCAACATCCTCCGACCCATTGTCAAGTGATACTATCAGAGTGATTTTATTAGGACTTCTTTTTTCTTTAATAATAATTGAAGGATAACCCGTGACTTCTTTTCCTTTTTCATCGTATTCTTTCAAACCAATTCCGGGTTGGTCATCTTTGTATGGTAATATTGACTTTAGTTTACCGTTTTTGTAATATTTTTTAGCTGTTCCGTTTTTTCTGTCCCCTTTGTATTCTATAGTTTCGTATATTGTAACTCCATCTCCATAATACCACTTTGCCAAACCTTCACGTTTGCCTGTTTTATATGGTACTTCAAACCGAAGTTTTCCATCGTCATAAAAACTTTTTGAGGTTCCCTCCTGCAATCCGTTTTTGAAATACATTTCCAAAATAAGATTTCCTTTGCCGTTCTTTTTTCGGTACCAACCGGTATTCTTGGAAGTATCGCTTGAAGAAGCTTCATCTTTATTGTCCTGATTTTGAAAACAACCTCCAAATAAAAATAAACACAGTAAAAAATATATTGTTCTCATTTCTTAATTATTTTTTTTACATAAATATTTTCATCCTTAATTATTTTTAATATATATACACCGCTTGACATATCCGAAATATCAAGTTGTTTGGGGTTAACAGAAGTTTTTAAAATCATACCTGTTATGTTATATAATTCGGCAGTAAATTTTTCTTTTGCCTGTGAATTAAAATATATGTAATCGGAAGAAGGATTAGGGAAAACATTTATTTCCTTTTTATCACGCATTTCTCCTGTATTTGTTGGATTATTTCTATATCTCATAAAAATCTTATACAAACTGCCGTTTTTTTTATGATAATACATCAGGTTTTTGTCTGTGGTTAAAGTTGCTGCTTCAGGAGTCAAAGACGGTGCATTAACTATTACGGAAGGCAAGCTGAAAGGGTCAGTTACAGCAGTTCTCACAGAGACACAAATTTCTGTTTGGGGATTGCTTATTAATATTCTTGTATAA
>JAQUPB010000182.1 GCA_029004185.1 Bacteroidales bacterium
TCTCAGTTCTCAGTTCTCAGTTCTCAGTTCTCAGTTCTCAGTTCTCAGTTCTCAGTTCTCAGTTCTCAGTTCTCAGTTCTCAGTTCTCAGTTCTCAGTTCTCAGTTCTCAGTTCTCAGTTCTCAGTTTTCAGTTTTTAGTTCTAAGTTTATAGTTTAAAGATATAATATTTTTGCAAATTAAACATATTTTTATTTTTTGGTATCTTCAAAAAATCCGGATATTGAGGCGGACAAGAAATTCAAACCGGAGTTAACTTTTCGTTAATGAGGATTTGGATTTCGAAGTCCAACGATGAGATACGGGTTTTTTGTGATACCCTTAAGTTTTTTGTTTTTTCTTCCTTGCTGCCGGAAAAAGAACATTATTCAATATCAATCTGTATCCCGGTGAATTGGGATGCAGGCTTAAATCCGTTTTAGGGTCGCCGACAAAATGCTGATAATCCTCGGGGTCGTGCCCTCCGAAAAACGTAAATGTCCCTTTACCAAACTCCCCATGAATGTATCGTGCTTCATTAGCTGCTTTGTTCTCGCCCATAATTAAAATGTTTGTCCTGACATAATTTTTATTAAAAGCGGTGGTCTGCCCCATAAATCCTTTTATCACTTTTTCGTGATTCTGGCAAAGCATTGTGGGAACAGGGTCCCATTTAGCTGAAAAATCAAACAAAGTAAACAGATCTCCGCTTTGCTGCACTCTTCTTGTGCTGCTTACATCTATGTTTGAATGTTCGTATTCGAACGGATTGTTGCTTAATGTAAAATCCGTAAATGCAAAGCAGTTATCATAATTTATTTTTTTCTGCATCTCATTATCGGAAGGGTCGCCGTCGAACATTGACTGGCAAATATCAACACCATCGGCGGCAAGCGCAATGTCGTATGTATCGGTTGCAGAGCACATGGCAAACATATATCCTCCGCCCGCAACAAAATCCCTGATTTTTTTTGCAACTGCAAGTTTACACTGTGAAACTTTATTAAATCCCAGTTTTCGTGTAATCTCTTCACTTGTTCTCACATCTTCAATATACCAGGGTACATTATGGTATGCCGACCAGAATTTTCCGTATTGCCCTGTGAAATCCTCATGATGAAGATGAAGCCAGTCATATAACGGTAGTTTTCCCTGCATAACTTCTTCGTCATAAACAACATCATATGGAATTTCAGCATAAGCAAGAACAAGAGTCACGGCATCGTCCCAGGGAAGTTTATTTTTGGGTGAATACACCGCTATTTTAGGCGCTTTTTCCAACTTAACAACATCCTGGTTAACTTCAGGATTTGAAATCTCCTGAATTATAGCTTCTGCCTGAACATCGGCAATAATGTCAAAAGTAACACCTCTGATGACACATTCTGATTCAAATTCCTTTATATCCTTAAACAAAAAACTGCCTCCCCTGTAATTCAGCAACCACTTTATTTCAACATTGTTTTTCAAAATCCAATATGCAATGCCGTATGCTTTCAGATGATCTTTCTGAACATTATCCATAGGAATAAGAATATATGATGCCTTAACTGACAAAAAAGAAAAAAGCATCATACCTATAAGTATCTTTTTTTTAATACCGGTCATTTAAAAAGGTTGTTTGTCTGTTTCGTCACTTTCCTCTTCATTCATTTTCGAAGGAAAAGTTTTGGTAACTTTGGTTTCATCATCAGATGCCACAATTCCTGGCAAATCGTATTCCTGTGTTTCCAAATCAATAAACTTGGCATATTTATCAATAAAGCGTATCTCAATATCTTTCAATGCCCCGTTTCTGTGCTTTGAAATTATCAGTTCAGAATATCCCTGAGGTAAGTCTCTTGATTCGGTACCTGCTGTAATTTTATAATATTCCGGCCGGTAAATAAACATAACAATGTCGGCATCCTGCTCTATTGCACCCGATTCCCTCAGGTCGGAAAGTATGGGTCTTTTGTTTGCACTTCTTGTTTCAACAGCGCGGCTCAACTGGGAAACAGCAATTATGGGAATATCAAGTTCTTTTGCCAGACTTTTAATGGCTCTTGAAATACCGCTTATTTCCTGTTCCCTGTTAAAACTCCTCGAATCTCCGGGTGAAGACATAAGCTGAAGATAATCAACAACAACAAGCTGAATGTCTTTCTGGGCTTTTAATCTCCTGCATTTTGCGCGAAGCTCAAATATTGACAGTGCGGGGGTATCATCAATAAAAATAGGTGCATCAGCAAGTTGTTTTATTTTTGAATGTAATTGTTCCCATTCGTATTGTTTTAAATCTCCCCTTCTGAGTTTATCGGAAGATATTTCTGCTTCACTTGATATCAATCGCATTACCAATTGTGTTGCCGACATTTCAAGCGAGAAAACAGCAACAGGAATTTTATGATCGATAGCCATATTCCTTGCCATAGTTAATGCAAACGCAGTTTTACCCATTCCGGGACGTGATGCAATAATTACAAGGTCGGATTTTTGCCATCCCGCGGTTACCCTGTCAAGATCAACAAAACCCGAAGGAATGCCGCTAAGGTTATGTCCCTTGGTGCCGGCAATCTGCATTTCCTCAATGGCTTTATTTATGAGCAAAGAAATATCTTCGTGTGTACGCCTTAAATTGATTTCACTAACTGCAAAAAGATTCTTTTCGGCTTCATTGAGTAAGTCAAAAACATCGGTAGTATCTTCGTATGCTTTGTTTATGATATTACCCGATATGCTGATAAGTTCACGCTGAATGTATTTTTCAACAATAACACCTGCATGATATTCGATGTTTGCCGAAGAAGCCACTCTGTTTGTAAGTTGAGTGATGTAATATGGCCCTCCAACTGATTCCAGTTCGCCGGTTTGTTTAAGTTCGTTTGTAACAGTTAAAATGTCAACCGGCTCCGACCTTGAAAACAGGCGAAGTATTGACATGTATATTTTCTTGTGATTATCGTTGTAAAAACATTCAGGACGCAATTTGTCAATTACAGATGTTAATGCATCTTTCTCAAGCATCATGGCTCCAAGCACGGCTTCTTCAAGTTCCACAGCCTGAGGCTGGAGCTTGCCATGTTCAAGCAATTGCTGTTTGACAACACTTTTTTTCTGAAATCCTTTTTTACTTATGGTGCTATTTTCCTGATCTGTCTTGCTCATTTTCAATATTCACTTTCTGATTTTAATAAAATAATATTTCGGTTAAGTGTAAATTTTTTTATAAAGTTTTTGTTATAATTTTTAAAATGGGGATTCAAAAATAATAAAAACCCGTGATTTAATCAATAATATTTTCAACAATCAGGAAAAGCCACTCTGATAATGGATGCATGATGTATAAATTTTGACAAAAACAGCTACAGGCTACAAGCTTCAAGCTACGAGAAAAAGAGTATTTGGTATTCAGTCAAACAATAAACATTTTTTTAAATTATACAGATAATAACGAAGCTATTTCTTCTTCTTTTCTCTCACAAAAATGTACTGGGTTATAATAATTAAAATAATTGTAAATAAAGAGCTCAGAATAACCTTGAGCAATGTTGAAAAGAAACCGCTAAATCTGAATGCTTCAATATAAAAGAGTGCGAAATGATGAATAAAAATAATAATTGATGCATATGTAAGAAAAGGATATAAACCCATGTCTTTAACTGATGGCTGTGTTACATATTCGTAATCTTCTTTTGTATAAACATAATTTATAGTAAACGGACGAACAAAAGCCGCAAGAACACATGCAGCCGCATGCATTCCTATTGTATCGGAAAACATGTCGATGCATATGCCCATTGCAAATGAAAATACAAGCAACAACCAGTTTGGCGTTCTGAACGGAAGCATTAATATAAAAACTGTGTATAAATACGGATTTATGTACCCCCCGAGAAGAATATTATTAAGTATCAATACCTGAAATAGTACTAAAACTATGAAGCGTATTATATTTTTAATTATTATATCGGTCATTATTTGTTTTTTCTAATTCCTTAACTTCTTTTCGCATCAGGCTGTTAACAACATATACATATTTAAGCTTAGTAAAATCTGTTGAAAGCTTTATATATATCCTGTAAAAATTTTCAGTGGGAGGACTTCGGAATGAAACTATTGTTCCGATGAGGATTCCTTCCGGAAACATGACGGAATAACCGCTTGTAACGATTGTATCGCCTATGCTTATTTTAACATGATTGGAAATATCCTTTAATGCCGCAACTTCAATGTTATTACCATCCCAGAACAATGAGCCAAATGCTCCTCTTTTTTTAATTTTTGCACTTATTTTAACGTCTTTATGCAGAAATGAAATAACGGATGCAAAATTATCCGACACTTCATTAACGATTCCGACAATTCCCTTATCGCAAATCACAGCCATATCGGGGTGCACACCATCTTTTCTGCCTTTGTTTATAGTCATGAAATTGTTTGGTTTTGCAACAGAATTATTTATAACTTTTGCCGATACGTAAAAATATTCCTGCTTTAAAACAGAATCCTTCACCGAAAATGTTTTTTTGTTTATGAAAACAAATGAATTTCCGGAAACCGAACGAAGTTTCGCATTTTCTTTGGCAAGCTGTTCGTTTGTCTTTTTCAAATCAAGATATCCGGTAATGTTTGCATATCTAGAATAAACGAAACCGGCCACAACATTTGATGAATTAACAAACTTTGCATTCTGATAATAATTGTTACGTACTATCAGCGAAAAACACAAAATCTCAATCCCTATAAAAAGTATTATGAAATGGTATTTTAATATGTATATAAATAAATTACGCATTGAAAAAACTTATTATCATAAATATCAGTTTCAATTAAAGTCCAAAAATAACAAAAAATTGTTTTGCAGTTATATTACATTTACATAACTTTGAACTTTGTTCAATTTAAAAACCTTGTACTCATGAAAACTAAATTATTCTTACTTATTTTACTTTGTTCAACCTCAGTATTTGCAAGGCAAATTGATGTTTACACTGCCGAAAAAGTCGCAATGCATTTTTATTATGAGAGAATAAATCAATTCAGCAAGACGAATCTCAGCGACATTCAGATTCAGGAAATCTTCACGGAAAAATCAACTGACGGAACTATTTTATTCTATGCTTTTAACATTTCAGGCAATGGATTCATTGTTGTTTCGGCTTTTGACAATGTAGTTCCTGTCCTCTGCTACTCGTTTGAAAGCAAATATCCCGCAGAAAATCCTCCCGATAATTTCATGTTCTGGATAAACAGTTATAAAAAACAAATTGTTTATGCACAGGAAAAAAATCTCCTCCCCGATGATAAAATAATTAAAGATTGGGAAAATTTAACTTCAGGAAGTTTAAACATAGCAAAAGACCGGGCAGTAAGTCCTTTGCTCGTATCAAAGTGGAATCAGGGTACATATTACAATCATTTGTGTCCTGCCGATGCAGGAGGTCCCAACGGACACACATATGCTGGTTGTGTTGCAACTGCAATGGGACAAATAATGTATTATCACCGCTGGCCTTTGACAGGTACCGGCACATACAGTTTTACAGACCCCACTTACGGACTTATTTCAGCCGATTTTGCAAATTCAAATTATGACTGGGATGCAATGCAAAACCAGCTTAGCACATACAACGACACTGTTGCAAAACTTCTTTTCCATATTGGTGTTTCATGTGACATGCATTATGGTCCGAGCGGTTCAGGCATGACAAATCACAAAGCGGCATATGCGTACCGTACATATTTTAAATTTTGTCCGCAAACACAATATGTATTCAAGGACAGTACAACCATGAACTGGGACAGCATTTTAACCACAAACTTAGATGCTAAAAAACCTCTTTATTATGCAGGATGGGACCCGGTTACTCCTACCTCAGGACACGCATTTGTATGCGACGGATATCAGGGTACGAATTATTATCATTTTAATATGGGATGGAGCGGAACATCTGACGGAT
>JAQUPB010000183.1 GCA_029004185.1 Bacteroidales bacterium
GAATATTTTCAGAGGAATTTCCTTTTTCTTTCTAATTATGTATGTTACTCCGTTTTTTATAACATATTCGGGTATACTATACGAAAGTTTATTTATTGGCTTTTCAATTTCATCAACCAACCTCACAACATTATCATCGGTCCTGCAATATACGAGTGTTCCGCCATCATCAATCTGTTCAATAAAAATTTTAAACTGCTCAATGTAATTTTCAAAAGTCGGAAAAACATTTATATGGTCCCACGCAATTCCGCTGAGCAAAGCAATTTGGGGCTTATACAAATGAAACTTGGGGCGGCGGTCAATTGCGGAAGATAAATACTCATCACCTTCGAGTATAATGAAAAGAGCCTTTTCGGTAATTTTTACCATTGTGTCAAAACCCTCAACCTGTGAACCCACCATATAATCGAAGTCAACTTTATGATAGTTCAAAACATGCATTATCATTGAGGTTATAGTGGTTTTGCCGTGACTGCCACCTATAACGACACGCACTTTTTCTTTCGACTGCTCATAAATATATTCAGGAAAAGAATAAATTTTCAGATTCAGATGCTGAGCTTTCAGCAATTCCGGATTGTCAGCGCGTGCATGCATTCCGAGAATTATGACATCAATATCCTTTGTGATATTTTCGGGAAACCATCCCCATTTTTCAGGAAGCAATCCGCATTTTGCGAGGCGTGATTTTGCAGGTTCAAAAATTTCATCATCGGAGCCGGTAACGGAATATCCTTTTTTATGCAACGCAATTGCAAAGTTATGCATCACACTTCCTCCCGTTGCTATCAGATGAACCCGCATTATTTATCGAATTGGATTTTTGTTTACAAAGTTAATACTTATTCTTTAAGGAATATATCTTATAATAAAATCGGACACAGATTCACAGATGAAAATCATTATTATTGTTGTATTACTGTTAAATTGTTAAATTCATAATTCGCATATAAAATCTGTTCAGCCATACAGCCACCATAGCAAAACCGATGCGTGGCACAAGAATCCAGAAAACCGGCACTCCGATTGCCATGAACAGCAATGTATCTTCGAGTGTAGAATGCGAAATTGCTATATGATGATTCAGCATATCAGCATCTTTTTTCATAAGCTTTCCCTGCTCTACTTCTTCAATCAATATTGCCCCGCCATATACCAAACCCAAAACATTTGCAATAATCCACAGGAAAGCTGTTTTCTCTGGCAATCCCATTATCCTTAAAAAAGGAGACACAACCTTAGAAATGAATTTAATTAAATTAAACTCATCAAGTACTTTCTGAACAAACATCAATAAATTAATAAGTACTATAATTTTAACTGAAAGAATTGCGGTATTCACAAGCCATGTTTTCATAACGTCAGCAAAACCAGGCATAATAACAACCTGCTGTTGCTGATTTATTTTTTGCGAAAACTCAGCGGGTAAAGCCCAGTTCAGAAACATTGCTGCCAGAATGCTTGTAATAATTCTTAATACCACCATCTTAAAAGCAGAAGAGCCTGTTTTTCTCTGAATGATTGTTTCGGCAATAAGATTATGTGAAATCAAACACATCAGCGCAAGTATTGTAGCTTCCCTGATATTAAACTCAAGACTAACAATAACGGCAATTGCAGAATATATATTCAGCAGGATGCTTGTAATAAATACCAACCCTGATTTTCCGGGAAGTCCTATTAACTTAAAAGCAGGATATAAATATCCTGCAATCCATTCAATTATTCCGAAAAAATCAAGAATTGTAACCAGTAATGAAATAGGAATAGTTATTTTCAGAAACCAGATAGCGGTTTTCATTCCGGGTTTCAACGATTTTTTAAGACATCCCAGAAGTTTTTCTGTAAAATTCATTTCTTTATTTTCATCGCTTTTTGTAGCTTTCATCAATTGATTTCAATCAATAATTAAACATCTCTGAATTTTGCATCAATAATTTCAAGAACAGAAGAAACAACAGAAACAATTATGCTGAACCAGAATGCCTGCATAAAGCTGCTCACATAAAATCCGTTCACAAGTTTACTTGTAATTATTATTATAAAAGCATTGATAACAAGAAGAAAAATTCCGAAAGTGAAGAACGTAATGGGAATAGTTAAAAAAATCAAAACCGGTTTAATATAAATATTCAGAACAGACAAAACTATAGCAACAAGAATTGCTGTTGTGAATTTATCAATTGAAATCCCTTTCAGCATCCATGCAGCGAAAAACACAGAAAGAGTTGTAATTATTAATTTCGAGATTACTCTCATTGCATTGTTCATAGAATAATTTTATATCAAACTATACCGTTTAAAACTCCAGCCATATTTTTTGTTAGTTCAAGGCGCGAATATTTTTCAATTTCACTGCTTTCACATACAAGTCTGTTATTTTTATATTTTTCAAAATATTCAAGAATATTTTTTTTCAGAGTTTCAACATCATTAAAGTCTGAAATCAATCCCGAATTTGTTTCTCTTAATATTTTTGCTGCGTCACCTTCGGTTGTACCGATGCATAATATTGGTCTTTTTGCAGATAAGTATTCGAAAAATTTTCCGGTAAGAATGCTTTTTGCATTTGGCGTATCATTTATCAGAAGCAGTAAAACCTGCGATTCCTGTTGAAATTTTATGACTTCCGAATGCGGCATATAGTCAATTCTGTTAACAAATTCTGATAATTCAAATTCTTCAATTGATTTATTCACCGAATAATCGACTTTGCCGACGAGTTTTATTTCAAGGGCACCGGCGAATTCTTTATTTTGCATTAAATCTTTTAAAGCACTCCAGAGGACAATCGGATTGCGCGTCTTCACGAGCGTGCCAATATGTGCAATACTGAATTTTTTATCGGGTACGACATTACTTATAGCAACATCATCGTTATCATAGCCGTTTGTTATAACTTCATAACTTCGGTTATATATTTTCGCAAAATCATCAGCAATAGTTTTTCCTATAGTAACAACTGCAGTCGCATTTTTCAAAACTTTCAGTTCAAGTTTATGATGTTTTTTATCAGCCGGCCATGTTAATTTCAAATCTTTGTAAAAATCGATATTAGTCCACGGGTCGCGAAAGTCGGCAAGCCACGGGAGTTTTAGTTTTTTCTGCAATTGCATTGCTATAAGATGCATGCTGTGAGGCGGACCCGTAGAAACAATTGCATCAACAGGATTTTGTTTTAAAAAATCAGATAAAAATTTTACCGAGGGTGTTATCCAAAATACGCGTGCATCAGGAATAAAGAAGTTGCCGCGAATCCAGACAGATATTTGCTCGGTGAATTTAGGTTTTTTTGTTTCTGAAAGAAAAGCTGAATTTATTTTCTGCTCCTTTTTTTGCCCGATAATTTTTTTATAAATATCATAAGGTTCCCATATCGGCTGCTTCAATATTGTTATGTTTGCGGGGATATCTCTCAGTAATGAATTATCTTCTTCGGGAGTTTCAGGATTTTCGGGAGTGTAAATTACAGGTTCCCATCCGAAATTACGGAGGTATTTGGTGAACTTCAGCCAGCGCTGAACCCCTGCCCCACCCGAGGGCGGCCAATAGTATGTAATAATTAAAACTTTTTTCAAAAAAGTCCGCTTATTTTTTTATTTAAAAGAGTAAATATAAATATTTTTTCTTTCCTCTTAATTATTTTTAATCTTAAAAATCATCTTAGCAAATTCACAACCTTTAATAAACTTTATACTTTACGTCGCATCATACATTTTAATATTTAATATTCCTTTCTGCTTGCGACTTCAAATGCGATGTTTCTCCAAACCCCGTGCTAAAGCACGGGGCTATCAACATTAAAACCCTCTGGGTTTATCACCAACAAATTGGTTTCAGAACAAAACTCAAACTATTAATAGAGTATATTAATTCGGAATCTTATACCGCCGCCAGAAATTAAATTTTGTAAGCGAAGTATATGTGATTAATTTATTAAAATATTTGTAACGTAAAAGAAAATGCAAAACGTAATATGTCAATACAAAAGAGAAAATAGTTACGAGCATTCCTACTACAGATATTATGTTCTCACTTAGTTTTTGTGAAAAAAGAAAATGATTTTTTATTATTATTAATGCATGTTTTGCCACAAACGGATTAATCACCACACTTATCAGCCATATCAAAGGTATAACAATACTATGCGGTGTTTCAATTGCCCTTTGGGGACAGTAGTTCATGCAGTGCATGCAGCTTTCGCAGGTGAGCTTCCAGTATGGTCTGTCATCTATATATTTTATTGATTTCGTCGGGCACGACTCAATGCATATTCCGCATTTGTTGCATTTATCCGTAGCAATGAATGTTTTTGCCAGCACAAAACGCCCTACAAAATAATATCCTAATGCAATAGGTGCAACAAGTATATCGAGCGGAAGATATATAAAGGAATCTATATATGTTCCTTTGCCGTTTAAAATATTTTCTGTGAATACTTTTATTTTCTCTTTCCATTTCAGATACATTGAATTTACCACTTTTTCCTTTAATCCCGGGTGAATGGAAATCCAGTTTGAAGGTAAGTCAACCGGCTGCATAGCAACAACTTTATATCCCTTAAAAAATAAAACCAACGCAGGTAAAAATTGTGTAATGCCGCTCAAACCGGGTAAAAATATTTTTCCGAGCTTCATTCCTGCTCTTGTGTTTATAATAAACACATCGGAATTAGGATATAATTTAAACCTGAATATTAATTTTATGAATGAGTGTGGTAAATTAAAACCATGCGTTGCAGAACAAAGACCTATTAAAGTTTTACCTGTGAGTTCTGGCCTAGGGGCATTTATAAATTCCTGATAAGAAAATAAAAAAACATTAAGTCCCTTCTCTTTTGCAATACCGGCAATCCATTCCGAAACCCTCTTTGAATTTCCGGTTCCCGAATAATAAACAATGAATATATTTTTATAAATGCTCACAAAAAAAATATCTGATAATATTATGTAAGAAGCATGATGTACGATTTAAATATCAAAATGTTTTGGCAAAGTCGGCAAAACATCCAAAAACAGAAATCCCCGCCAATGAAACCATCACATGATTACGATTTTTCCGGTTTTTATAATTTTGTCTTTATCTTTCACGTGATAAAAATAAACTCCGTTTGAAAAGTTCCAATTTAAAGTTTCCTGTTTTTCATTTATCATTTTTTCAAAAACAACATTTCCCATTACATCAAATATTTTTAACTGTATGCCTGAAACCGCAGAATATGAATTTGCAAAGCCACTCGTAGGATTAGGATAAATAAAGAAGATATCGTTTTTATTCAATAGTTCGCGGACACCGAAATTTGAATTTATGGCATTGAAAGTTGGAGGCATAAAAACATATGGACCGGTTCCGTTCGGATATCTTCCCCATGTGATATCGGCTGATTGTACCGGAAAACTTATGCTGTCAACTATATAACCATTGGCGTATGATATAACTGCATGTTCACCGCTGCCGGAGAATTTGAAGTCGCAATGCAGTTCCGATGAAGAAGTGTCGTTATCGGCCCATACTATCAGATATCCGTATGGGGGAATTGTAACGCCTGATGGAAACTGCCATCTCGTTGGACTTCCTGCATCATCTGATAAATGCAGGTTATCAAGTGAAATGATATTTGCGGAATTGTTGTACAGTTCAATCCAATCGCTATAGCCACCGTTGGCACTTTGAACGGTAGTGTTGTTAACTGCCATGATTTCATTTATCACCAGTTCTCCCGCAGTTATGGTTGGATAATCGGCAATAAGAGTATACCATTCATGTTCGGCACGCTGAGGAGAGAACATGCCTGCATTGTTATTATCGGCATATACATAATACTGAATTTCGGGCGAGGTAACACTAACGTTGATTCCGTATGTGCCATCTCC
>JAQUPB010000184.1 GCA_029004185.1 Bacteroidales bacterium
GAGCACTGCAGCCTCGGTATTTCGGTAAATCACCCGGATGAAAATTCAGTATTCCGGATTTAAACTTATTGATAATATTTTCTTTTAAAATACCTGTTCCGCCTTGTATTCCGACATCATATTTTTTTTCTTTTAAAAAATCAATTAATGAAGACTCGTTCAATGAAACAAATTCAAATACAGTGAAGGTTTTCCTTAAAGTTTCCATTGAAACGGGTTTCCACAAACCGCCACACCTTTTTTCTTCCAGTTCGTTAATTTCGGGATAATTGCCAATAGAAACAATATCAGCTTTTATTCCTTGCATTCGTAAAGCCTGAAGGTACTCTCTTCCTGCGTATGAATTATCATTCATGATCACTGCCGTCTTCATATGACTGCCTTTTTTATTAATGATACAAAAGATTCTTTGTCTTTACAAACACTACCTATTCCCATTTTCGCCAATGGATCATTGAGCTTGTTATTTGGCAGACACCTGATAATGGTTTTACAAAAACATTTCGCTTCAATGAGAAAACCCGAAAACATGCCAATAACAATATCGGAATAATAAATTAATGTATTCGTATTAATGTCATCGGCATATATAACCTGAGGATAAGCTGACTGAACAACGAAATTTTTAAAATATTCCTTGTTTTGATTTGGATGTAATTTTATAACTAAATGTATATTCAAATAATTTAATTGTCCTGCAAATGAATCGGAAATAATTTTCCATACATCTGTTTCATCATAAAGAAATTTTTCTTTTCCACCAATATTTGATAACGGGTCGGGTGCAAATACTACTATTTTTTTGTTTTCATCTGCTGTATTATTTCCTAATAAGAATTTCTTTTCTGTTGAAGGCTTCCATTCCGAAAGAAACTGATGATGAAAGTTACCGGTAATTAATATTTCAGAGAATTTATTTAGTCCTTCCTTTATCGCTATTTTCTTGGCTTTTTCATCTGTCAGAAAAATAGTATCAGGATATATGTATTCGGAATCGCATTCAAATCTGTCTTTATACCTTGTATAGTGGTCAATAAAACTAAATGAAGCTATCTTTCTTTTCCCGGCTTCTCTTAAGAATTTCAATTCAATTTTAGAAGTATAAGAAGTTCCTGTAAAAATGAAGTCTGGCTTATAACTATTAAAAACTTCGGTTTCATCATTTACCTGATATGTTTTTATTTTAAGTCCATAATCCGAAAAGAAATCGTAATTTCTGTCAGTTATTATCAGATAGTCTTGTATGTTTTTTAATTTGATAAAAGCCAAAACGGGTTTAGCTCCTCCCGGGTCGCTGAAAACAAACAATCCCTTTCCTTTTAATTCAGGTAACATTATATCAGTTCATTTTTATATTTGTTAACTTTATTGAATGCCTCAACCACATCATCCATGTCTGCCTTACTCATTCCCGGCCGTATATATTCATTTGTAAAAAGTTCTTCAAAATAAAGTTTTTCGGCATTGGGGCATATTCCTTTGCTGTAATCAACTTTACCTTTATATTTTTCGCAGTTAAAGGAACAATGCATTGCTCTTTTTTGATAAATTGGCTGTAAGTATAAAGGTTTAACATAACCCACACTTAGCAAAGGAGTGTCTTCGCGTAAAACAGCAGACGGGATTTCTGCTTTAACAGCGTCAATAAAAATATTGCGGTTTACTCCGATAATTTGTTTTTTTAATTTAAACGGCTGAACGTAATAAACGTGTTTACTGAAAACCTCGACAGCAGGTGGTATGATACCTTTTATCTTCCCAAGTTCTTTTGCCATATATTTTGCATTCAGCAATCTTTTTTCAATTAAAGCAGGAAGTTTTTTTAATTGTTCAATACCAATTGCCGCTTCAATTTCTGTCATCCGGAAATTAAACCCGTGCGTATTCATTATATCTTTTACACGCATTGGTTCAACCACATTTTCGCCGTGATTTCTGATTAGATGTAGTTTTTCTGCAATTTTATCATTATTTGTAATAATTACACCGCCTTCGCCTGTATGCACATGTTTATGGTAGTTTAAGCTAAAAACTCCTACATCGCCGATTGTGCCGGCATATTTATTTTTATATTTTGCCATTGGCGACTGGGCACAATCCTCTATCACATATAAGTTGTGCTTTTTTGCAATAGCCATTATTTCATCCATTCGTGCGGGGTTTCCGAAAATATGGACTACAAGGATTGCCTTTGTTCTCGGACTAATGCATTTTTTAATACTCTCAGGATCCAAACCATAATTATCATAATCAACATCGGCAAAAACTGGTACGGCGCCATATATCATCGGTGCAAGAGCACTTGCAGTCATGGTGTATGGCGACACAATGACTTCATCGCCGGGTTTTATTCCGCATGCTCCTATTGAAGCATATAAACCGGAAGTATTTGAATTGACTGCAATTGCGTGTTTTGTTCCGAAAACTCCAGCCCAGTCTTTTTGAAATTGCTGTACAACGGGTCCGCCGTAAAAATCTTTATGCCACGCACCAAGGAAATGAGAAAGGTTGCCGCTGTCAAGCACTTTCATGACTGCACGTTTTTCTTCTTTACCGATTGTATTGTAAAGGGGAAATAATTTTTTACGTACAGGAGTTCCTCCTTTTATAGCTAGTTTAGCCATTTTAATTATTTATGTATTTTATCATTCTTTCGTTCATTTCAACTGAACGAATAAAATTATCCTTCGTGTTTTTCCCTTCTAAAATCTGATGTGCATATCCTATAACATTTTTCATGTAATCTTTTATACAATCCTTGCCGGAAAATTCGTTTTCTTCTTTTGTTAAGGGTTGCAGAAAAGACTTGTTCTCATTCGTATTTAAAATTTCAACCGTTTTTCCTGCATCTTTTATTGATATTTTATGCAAACTAAAATACAAGTCTATCTCAAAGTGAGAAAATTTTACTTCAGTAAGTCCAAGAATATTCATATTCGTTTTTTTCCACATTGCCTGCATTGAAACAGTCTGGTCATCCTTGGAAAAATCAATCTTAGAGTTGTATTTTTTTATTTCATCCAATTCAATTTCCGAATCGGTTAAATATTCTACAAGGTCAAATGCATGACTGCAATTATTAATAAAGCCGCGATGATAACGAATGCTGATGTTTGTAAGCTTCTCTTTTTTTAATAAGTTTAATATTGTTTTTTTTAATCTGCTGTATGAAGGCTGAAATCTCCTAAAGTAGTTTACCAAAACTTTGGAATTGCCTTTGGAATAAATTGACTTTGCAATTTTTAATTCTTCCGGAACATACGAAACCGGTTTTTCGCAAATAACAACCTTTACATTTGCTTGTATTGCTTTTTTTAGAAATTCCAAATGTGTTGGTGTTGGTGTGCAGATACTAACACAATCAAAATTACTTAATGTTTTTTTATTAATATTATCAACAGCATTGCATTTATATTTATTACAAATTTCTTCTGTTGATTTTTTATTTATATCAAAAACAGTAAGATTGAATGCCGGATTCAAATATAATGCTTTGGCATGAGTCAGAATACTCTCATTGCTCAAATCGTACCTGGCACCTATGTTTCCGCATCCTATAAGTAAAGCATTATACATGATATTTTATTTTTGCTTCTTATAAAGAATATAGTTAATGATTTTATTCATAAATGAATTATGCATATAACTGACCAACTCTACCGGTTATTATAAGTTCTCTGTTAAGCTCATCCGGCTTTATAAATGTGCCATTTTGAAGTGTTGATTGAACAATACCAAATAACATTTCATGACCTAATAAAATTTCAGCGGGTTTTATGTTAACCACATCTTTGTTTTCAGAAACTGCATTTTTCAAATCAATAAATAAATTTTGTGTTCCACTCTTTGATGATGAAACTTTTAATATCTCACTGCCATGAAAATAATCTTCCATGCTTTTTGCTTTATTTATTTCAATAAATTCTCCGTTTCCATGAACTGTTAATATTCCTTTTGAACAAGCTATACGAATGTTATTCCCTCCGATAGGACTTATTGATGCTGTAATGTTATTTTTAAACTTAAAAAAAGCATTTTCTACTATTGGGTCGCAATCAACAATATTTGATTTGAAATCTTTATTGCTTTCGAGATTACAGCATCCCTGAATTAATTCGAGGTCTAAATTGTTTGCAAAGAAAATTATTGTATCTGCTGCATGTGGCAATGTCCATAACAATGAAGCTTTTCCAAACTCAACGCTAATATGAGTTACTTCCCCTAAATCACCTGACCAGATTATTTCTTTGGCTTTTTGATAAACATTCATAGCGCGTCTGCTTGCACCATAAACGATTTTTGCATTCTTTTCAATGATGTTTTTTAATGTTCTTTCACATTCCGTAAGGCTTCTTGATAAAGGTTTTTCAGCATAAAACCCTTTGGCTCCATTCTCTAAGGCAAAGTTAATAATATCACACCTTACATCTGTCCTTGTTGCAATTGAAATTATATCGGGATTTAGTTCCTTTATTAGTTCTTCATAGTTTTTATAAGTCTTTTTAATAGAATAAAGATTACTGATTTTTTCTAATCTTTTCTCATCAGTATCACAGACAGCAATTAAGTTAAGACCTTCTGTTGATTTTATGGCTTCAATATGAGAAATTGGCAGCCATCCTTCAGGTATTTTGTTATAAAACCTGCTTGAAGGCTCAGCTCCTATTCTTCCTAAACCTATCAATGAAGTTTTTAATTCCATTATAACCAATTAATAATTGTTGAAAATAAGGTTCTGTTTTTGATTAAATATTTTTCATATTGAGCTTTTAGCTCTTTGTAATTAATTTCCTGTGAAATTAACTCTTCCGGATTTAATTTACCTTCTTTTATTAAATCTAAGATATAAAGCAAATTCATTTTCACGGAAAATCTTGAAAAGTAATATGGGTTATCAAATTCACCCAAACAGCAAAGAGGCTTTATTATAATATTTTTTGCATAAACAAATTTAGGATCCAGAGGATTAAATGGTGGAATTGGCTCATCCCTGCCGGGAAATCCTAAGTTTATAATTGTCCCGCCCTTATTTACCAGGTTCAATGCGAGCATCCAATCATCCCAGTTATTTGAGGTATTTATTATTATATCGAGGCCTGCACCATGTGTGATATTATTAATTTCTGAAGTAGAAGAATTAGATTTTTCAAAACAAAAAACTCCTTTTTCTTTTAATCTTTTTCTAATGTCTGTTTGATTGCTAAATGCAAAAGTCTTCGCTCCCAATAGATGGCTCATTATGCAAGTTGAATATCCAAGCGTTCCAACTCCAACAACCCCTAAATTATGAGCTGATTTTGCATCTGCTGAAATCAAACTATGATATCCTAAATGATATAAATATGAAATGGCTGCATGTTTTAAATTAATGTCATCATTTAATTTAATTATTAATTCTTTATTTGGTTTAATTTTAAATAATGTACGATGAGATTGGTGGGTGAAAATATGATCTCCGCAACTGAATTGAGAAATATTTTTTCCTGTTTTGATGATTTTTGCAACATTACAATAGCCTAATACCCTGGGATAAATTTGTCCTTCTCTCAATGGGTTGGCCCCTCTATATGCTGCGACTTCCGTACCGGGAGAAATTGCCGAATATATAGTTTCAGCTATTATTTCGTCATCTTCAATTTGATCGGGATTTATTTCTTCATTTCTTAAATAAAGATTTTTGGGACCGTCTAATTCAAATATTTTTGATGTCATTGTTTTTTATAAATTAAAATTTGATTTTACCATTGTACTAAACGCTAACTCATAAAAGTTCCCAATTTAATGGTGTTCCGGCTTTAATATTTTGTTTGGCAGTTTTTCCAATTACCTTAT
>JAQUPB010000185.1 GCA_029004185.1 Bacteroidales bacterium
GCCTCCTCGGCCATTCCCTTTCGGAAATTCTCAAAGCAAACGGTTCAAAAGTTATTAAGGTGAACCTTGTAAACGACCGCGGAATTCACATCTGCAAATCAATGCTCGCATGGCAGAAATGGGGAAACAACGATGCTCCCGAAAACAACGATGTTAAAGGCGACCATTTTGTGGGCAATTATTATGTGTTGTTTGAAAAAAATTATAAAACCGAAATTGATGAACTTGTTGCAAAAGGAATTCCCGAAGAAGAAGCAAAAAAACAGGCAGGGTTGATTTTACAGGCACAGGAACTTTTAAAAAAATGGGAAGAAAGAGATGTGGATACAATCAATCTCTGGAGAAAGATGAACAACTGGGTTTATGGGGGCTTTGAAGAAACTTACAATTCACTCGACATCACCTTCGATAAAGTTTATCACGAATCCGAAACCTACATTACCGGAAAAAAAATTATTGAAGACGGTTTGAAAAAAGGAGTATTTTTTGAAAAAGAAGACGGTTCGGTATGGATCGACCTCACTGCCGATGGATATGACCAGAAACTCCTGCTCCGCGCCGATAAAACTTCGGTTTATATTACACAGGATCTGGGAACCGCCTGCGAACGAACAACTGAATTCAACCCTAACAAAATGATTTATATCGTAGGAAACGAACAGGATTATCATTTTGCTATACTGAAATTAATTCTGAAAAAACTCGGTTATGAATGGGCTGATAATATTTTTCACCTTTCGTATGGCATGGTTGAGCTACCATCGGGAAAAATGAAATCAAGAGAAGGAAAAGTTGTGGATGCCGACGATTTAATAAAAGAAATGGTAGAAACAGCAAAAGAAATAACAAAAGACCTGGGAAAAATTGAAGGAATGAGTTTTGAAGAAGCCCGGGATTTGTACGAAAAAATAGGATTGGGAGCATTGAAATATTTTATTCTTAAAGTCGACCCTAAAAAGAATATGTTATTTAGTCCGGGTGAATCTATTGATTTTAACGGAAACACAGCGCCTTTCATTCAGTATACTTTTGCCCGCATTCAATCAATATTGCGAAAAAGCGAAAGCATGAAAATTAATCCCGTACTTGATAAAAGTATTGTTATTAACGATAAAGAAAAAGAACTGATAAAGTTAATTTATTATTTTCCGGAGATAATAAAACAGGCGGCTGAAGAATGCAGTCCGGCTATAATTGCAAATTATGCTTACGAACTTGCAAAAGAATATAACCAGTTTTATCACGATTTTCAGATTTTAAAAGCCGAAAGCGAATCTTCAATGAACTTCAGATTATTACTGTCTGCATTCACGGCTGAAGTCATCAAATCATCGCTGAAGCTTTTGGGAATTGACGTGCCTTTTAGGATGTAACTTCAATATAAAAAGTTTAATGTTTAAAGTCTAAAGCCTGCCTGCCGGCAGGCAGGTTCCGGGATTTTTTTGTTCGTGCGGTAAACAGAAATCCGAAAACTTTTTTCTTATGACTAGCGACCAATGACTATTGGCATTTTAACAATTTAGCATACTTGTATAATAACTGATGTTACGCAAAACCTTATTTTCCTTATCATTTTTTAACCTTAGTAAAAATAAGCAAATGATTATTTGACCTTATTACCTTATTCCGCATCAATAAGGTAATAAGGTTGAGAGTTGCGTCAGTTATTTTTTTTACTAAGGTTAATTGAAGAAAATATAAGGTTTTTTCTTTTTTACGGAACATGAGTTAATAATAAAATTTGTAAAACATTTTAATTATTTTATTTTTGCCTTATATTAAATTAAGAATTAAAATTTTATACTTATGGAAAATACAGAACAAAAGAAATTTGTGCCTTTTGTTTCACCCGAAACAGACATGGCTGAATTTACATTAAGGGCATTACTCATAGGTCTCATAATGGCGGTAGTTCTCGGTGCTGCAAATGCATACCTCGGATTAAAGGCAGGAATGACAATTGCTGCAACTTATCCCGCTGCAGTAATAGGAATGGCAATTCTGAGAACCATGAAAGGCAGTATACTTGAAGAAAATATTGCCCGAACAGTTGGTTCAATAGGCGAATCGGTTGCTGCCGGAGCAATATTCACATTGCCGGGATTTTTCGTTGCCGGAATATGGCGGCCGTTCTTTACTACTGGTCATTACATTACTTCAACTATTATATTGATTTGCGGCGGTATTCTCGGAATTATGTTTGTTGCCCTGCTCAGAAGAGTGATGGTAGAAGACCGCGAACTTCCCTTTCCCGAATCTGTTGCTGCAGCCGAAATTCATAAAGCAGGACGTAATTCAGGCGGTGGTTCAAAATTCCTTTTTGGTGCAATGATTGGCGGCGCTCTTATTAAAATACTCGGCGATCTGAAATTCTTTGCTGCATCGTGGGAAAAATTTATTGTTTTTTCAAAACAAACAATCACAGGTACAACAATCGGTGGAAAAGGCGGATTGTTATTAAGTTCACCGGGAATCAGCCCTGCTTATATGGGTGTTGGATATATTATTGGACCAAAGCTCGCTTCCCTGAACTTCAGCGGAGGATTAATAGCATGGGGACTTCTGGCTCCGATTATTCTTTATTTTCTGGGACCGACTCTTGATTTTAATGCATGGGCGACTTACCTTATGTCGAAAGATACTTCTCTTACAATGGATGCGGCTTTGGGAAAAGTTAATGACCCCTCTTTCCAGATGAATCAGATATGGAGATTTATCGTCCGTCCGATAGCAATCGGCGGAATGCTGATGGGTGCCGGCTTTACGTTGTTTAAAATGAGAAAAAGTCTGACAGCCGGTATTGCAAGGTCAATAGGTGATGTAAAAAAAGCAGCTGCCGGAACATCGGAAGCTACTCCGAGAAACGAAAAAGATATGAGCTTCACATGGATTATGATAGGTATTATTGGTGTTGCCATAGCTACATTCTGTATAACATTCTTTATTTTTAATACTTCTTTCATTGTTGCATTTGCTGCTGCCACGGTACTTATAGTTCTTGCGTTTTTCTTCGGGGCGGTTTCCGGATACCTTGTCGGTATTATGGGTTCAAGCAATAATCCTATTAGCGGATTAACCTTAACTGCTTTGGTTGTTACAGCTTTAATACTTGTTGCGCTTGGCGTAACGGGACAGGAAGGTGTTGCATCCGTTCTCGGAGTTGCGGCAATAGTTTGTGTTGCTGCTGCTGTTGCAGGCGAAATGCTGCAGGATTTGAAAGCCGGACATATTCTCGGCGGTACCCCCTGGAAAATGCAGATCGGCGATATAATCGGCGTGGTACTTTCGGGTTGTGTGATGTTCGGAGTATTGATAATATTAAATGAAGGAGATATTGCAAAAGGTATAAAAGAAGGATATGAAGGAGGCTTCGGAAGTAAAAATTTATCTGCACCTCAGGCAAGCCTGATGGCAATGCTTTCACAAGGTATTGTCGGCGGACAAATGGCATGGCCTCTTATAATTGTTGGTATGCTGATGGGACTGGCTTTCATATGCATGCAGGTAAAAAGCCCGATGCTCGTGAGTGTTGGTATGTATCTGCCTCTTGAAACCACTTTTGCTATTTTCCTCGGTGGAATTATTAAAGGAATAGTTGAACTTCTTAATGAAAGAAAAAAACATAATGAAGCACAAAAAGCAAGAGTTGAAAATACAGGTGTATTATTGGCTGCAGGCTTTATTGCAGGTGAGGCAATAATGGGATTGGTGTTTGCATTCTTTTATTTCTTAAGAATTGATTTGCCTGTTATATTCCAAAATCCTTCATTTTTGGTTAGCTTGCTGGTACTTATAATTATTGGCTTTGTTCTGGTGGGAATACCTATTAAGAATGCAGGAAAACCGGATGAACCGGCTCCACCGACAGCTAATTTCTAGGTGAATAATTAAATATACAAAACTCTGACAGGTCTGATGACTCTGTCAGGTTTTGTTTCTTATCACTAAATGATTATGAATATTTTCAGAAAAAAAAATAAGGAAAAAATAAATTATCTGGGGTTAACTCCTAAATCTGTCCATAATCATAAAATAGAAAGCGATGGTTTGGTAACTGTTTTGGTGCCCCGGTTTACAAGTAAATTCTGGGGTAAATATCTTTTACCAAAAATGAAAAACAAATATATTAATTTAAAACTCGATGAAATCGGCTCTGCCACGTGGCTGATGCTCGACGGTAGCAAAAGAGTTGACAGGATATGCAGTGATCTGAATGAAAAATTCGGCGAAAAAATTCATCCTGTTGAAGAAAGAGTAACAAAATTTTTAACACAATTATATTTAAATAAATTTATAAATTTTAATGAGTTTAAAAATAAGGAGAAATAAAAAATGGCAAAAGTTTTAAATAATCTTAAACCACAACCTTTGTGGGACATTTTTGAGGATATTTGCAGCGTACCTCATCCGTCAAAACATGAAAAAAAATTAGCTGAATTCGTTATTGATTTTGCAAAAAAGAACGGAATAGAAGCAACTAACGACCAGGTTGGTAATGTTATTTTACGAAAACCTGCTACACCCGGTAAAGAAAATTTGAAAGGTGTAATCATGCAAAGTCATCTCGACATGGTGCCCCAAAAAAACAGCGACGTTTCACATGATTTCGAGAAAGATCCAATAAAACCCCGTATAGAAGGTGAGTGGATAAAAGCAACAGGTACAACTCTCGGTGCCGACAACGGCATCGGAATGGCGGCTTCACTTGCAGTTATGGCAGCTAAAGATATTGAGCACGGACCACTTGAATGTCTTATTACAGTTGATGAAGAAACAGGAATGACAGGTGCTTTCGAATTAAAACCGGGTTTGCTAAAAGGAGATATTCTTTTAAATCTCGATTCGGAAGACCACGGCGAATTATTTATCGGATGTGCCGGCGGCATAAATACTGCAGCAAAACTTCCATTCAAAAAAGAACCTGCTGATAAAAGCATGGCTTCATTCAATTTAGTTGTAAAAGGCTTAAAGGGCGGACATTCAGGATTGGATATTAACCTTGGCAGGGGCAATGCAAATAAAATCATCAACCGTATTCTTTTTGAAGGAGCAAATAAATATGGTTTGAGAGTTGCCGAAATAAACGGCGGAACATTGCGAAATGCAATTCCACGCGAAGCGTTTGCAACTGTTGCTGTTCCTGCAAACCAAAAGGATGCTTTTGTGAAATTTACAAAAGAATTTGAAAAAACACTTAAAATTGAACTGGCAACTACCGATAAAGAAGTTGTTGTTCTCTTAGAAAATACAAACCTTCCCGATGCCGTAATGGATTTGCAATCGCAGCAGAAATATCTGAATGCCGTTTATGCATGTCCGAACGGAGTTTTCGGAATGAGCGCCGATATGCCCGGACTTGTTGAAACATCAAATAATCTTGCAATTGTTAAATCCGAAAATAATAATGTTTGTTTTGAAACACTTCAGAGAAGTTCGATAGAATCGCAGAAAGAAGATGTGGCAGCTGCCGTTAAAAGCGTATTCACACTTGCAGGTGCAGAAGTTGTTCAGTCGGGTTCATATCCAGGATGGAAACCAAATGTAAATTCACCAATTCTCTCTACAATGAAATCGGTTTACAATAAACTATACGGAGACAATCCCAAAATAAATGCCGTTCATGCAGGGCTGGAATGTGGCTTACTTGGCAGTGTTTATCCTAATTTAGACATGATTTCATTTGGACCAACTATCCGTTCACCTCATTCACCCGATGAAAGAGTAAACATTGAATCGGTTGGAAAATTCTTTGATTATCTGGTTGAAACTCTAAAAAATATT
>JAQUPB010000186.1 GCA_029004185.1 Bacteroidales bacterium
AAACAACGGCACAAGCTGGAAATCTATTGGCAGAGTTTATGAACTGCCTCTTGATTTAACTTCAATTATTGCTGATGGAGAAAATTTATATGCAGGCGCCGAACACGGTCTTTTTATTTCAACAAACGGCGGAACCAACTGGAAAACATCAGTTGCAGGAATGCGGTTTTATGATATCCAAATGATGGCTTACGAAAAACCAAATATTTATGCCGTTGAAAAAGCATCCGGAATTTATTTGTCTACAGACAACGGGAAAAACTGGAAAAGCATTAATAAAGATTTGCCAGCCGGAATAACTGCAATTGCTGTAAAAGAAAATAAAATATGTGCAGGAACTGACGAAGGACTTTATTTATCTTCAGACAACGGAAATAACTGGGATTTAATAAGCAACGATCTCAGGTGTAAACACATCAGAAAAGTCGCAATCGACGATGGTATAATATATGCAGGAACAACCGAAGGTGTTTTTGTTTTAAGTAATAATAAATGGAAAGAAATAAATAGCGGAATTAAAGATTTAGTTGTATCCGCCCTGATAACATATAATAAAAATATTTTTGTAGCAACCGAAAGCATTGTTTATATTTCCGATAACGGAGGTGAAAGCTGGAAAGCAACAGCGTCAAAGATTCCTTTTGAAGAAGCAATTTCATTATATGTCAATGGCAATAATTTATTTGCAGGCACTTCCGGAAAAGGCATTTTTCTTTTCGATTTAACAACCAAAGAATGGAAAAGCATCAACTCGGGATTGACAAACACATCAATAACTTCAATGGTTCAAAAAAACAATATTATTTTTGCGGGAGCAAAAGAAAACGGAGTTTTTATTTCTACTGATGAAGGCAATAGCTGGAATTCCTCAAATGACGGACTTACAAACTTAGAAGTGCAGTCTCTGGCTGTGAGTGAAAATTTTATTTATGCAGGAACTTTCGGCGGTGGTGTTTTTGCATCAACAAACAACGGAAAAAACTGGTATCCCGCAAATGAAGGGCTGACAAATCCATTCATAAGAAGTTTAGATGCATTGGGTACTTATGTTTTCGCAGGAACAGATGGTGCCGGAGTTTTTGTTTCAATGGACAACGCAAAAACATGGAGGTATGTAAGTGTTGATTTTGCTAATACTTATATTACATCAATAAAAGTAGTTTCACCACTTCTTATTTCCGGAACTTACGGAGCAGGAATTTATGTTTCCAACGACTGGGGCAAGAACTGGGAGCAACATAACGCAGGAATAAGAACAGTTTCGATGAAAGCGCTCGGAGCAATGGGTAGAAATTTATTTTCAAGCACCCTCTGGGGCGGTGTTTATATGTCAGATGATAACGGGATTAACTGGAAACCCATAGATAAAGGATTGTCTGGCGCAACAGTTGAAGCTTTTGCTTCATTTAATAACATAAAATTATATGCCGGAATAAGAGAAAACGGAGTTTACGAATTCAACTTAGCCGACCTTACATGGAAAGAAATCAACCCCGAAATTCTGAAATATATCCGTGTTAGCTCTTTGCTAATTGTAAATAAAAAACTTTATGTCGGAACGTCAAGCAGAGGAATATTTAAATTTTCTATCGAATAAAGGTGTTTTTTAATATTTAATTTAAATAATTCCATCAGAGTTTTTTCATTTCTATCATTTTACGCAAAATTTTATTCTCAATTTCGCTTGACTTTCTGCATATATTATATATATATTTGTCCGGACAAGTTAACAAATTATCACATAAAAATTTACAAACCAATTTCTGTTTTTAATTTCGTTTGCCTATGATGATTGAGTTAGCAAACTAATTTTACTCATATTAAACTCATTAACCATGAAAACTCTTTTTATTAATTTGCCAAAGTTAATTTGCCTTTGGCTATTCTTCAGTCATATTATTATTTCCAATCT
Organism: Bacteroidales bacterium; assembly: GCA_029004185.1. GTDB lineage: Bacteria > Bacteroidota > Bacteroidia > Bacteroidales > JAHJDW01 > JAQUPB01. Next base: position 1,913 of record JAQUPB010000186.1, read on the forward strand.
GTCGGCACAGAACAATTGTGCGTCGCCAGTTACAATAACTACATTACCATTCACTGAAACAAGGTCAACCTGCGGAGCAGGCTCGGATTATAGTCAGGGACAGGCGTGTCTTGACAGTCATTTTGCCGGCGAGGATGTAGTTTATAAATTTATCCCATCCCGAAACATGTGTGTTAATTTCAGTCTTTCGCATGGAGGTTTTACATGTGATGGCGTTCATTGCATAGCACCCTATACATTTCCTCAACCTAGTTGTCCTACCGGTTGTAGCAGTTCATCAAGTAATGGTGTAACCTGCACATGTAATGCATGCGGCTCCAACTTTCAACCTGCCGAAAGCATGGGAATGACTTTTCTTAACGGATGCCCTGATGCGGGAGGCACTTGTATTGACGGAGTATCATATACAAGTCTTGCAACGCAAAGTGGTACAGGTAATGCCGGTTTCTGGGTTGAACAGTTAACTGCAGGACAAACATATTATATTATTGTTGATGAAATGACAACAAAATGCCATACTTATACTTTTACAGTTACTGAAGTAATGTGTCCAAATCCTTCAGCAGGATGTGGTAATAATCTTGATTTTGAGTACAGGGATTTTACTAACTGGACAGGAGGAACAGGAACTTGTTGTCCTGTTAACATATCCCTTCCCGGCATCGTAAGTCATGGTATTAATAGCCCTAATAATGAAGGTACCGATTGTCAACCGGCAGGAACTACTTTCTTTGGTACGAATGACATTGCTGCTCAGCACTCAATAATGACAGGTCCCGGAACAGACCCTTATACCGGAAATGTAGTAAAAGTAGTATCGCCTAATGGCGGTTATTTTTCTGCCCGTGTTGGTAATGCTGACATTTGCGCATATGCGGCTCAGTTATGTCAGAATTTTACTGTAACACCACAAAATGCAGGTTTTACATATATGTACTCAGTTATTTTTGAAGACCCCTCACATACTACTGCAAATCAACCAAGATTTCAGGTACAAGTAAAAGATCAGGGAGGAAACGTTCTTCCATGTGGTAATTATTACTTCATATCAGGAGCAGGCATTCCCGGATTTCAAAATGCAGCGTCTTATAATGGCTCAATGAACGTGCGTTTTAAGGATTGGACTTATATCGGAATGGATTTAATAAGTCAGATGGGAAACACAATACAGATTTGTTACACCACCGGTGATTGCCAGCAACAAGGGCATTTCGGATATGCTTATATTGATGCCACATGCCGTCCTGTTGTTCCACAAGGATTTACAATATGCACAAAAGGCAGCCCCACACAAATATGCGCCCCTCCCGGCTATAACGGATGGACATGGTCTACAGGCGAAACAAATGAATGTATTACCATTATAAGTCCCGACCCGGGAAGCACTTATTCTGTTACTGTAATGTCGGTAAGCGGGTGCCCTTCTATTATAAAAGACACTATCAAACTTTTTCAGGCGGATGCATGGGGAAATCAAACAATTACATGCCAGGGAAGTGTAACATTAAATTCATCAGCCAGCGATTACGCTAATTATTCGTGGAGTTCAAATCCTCCGGGGTTCACGTCAACTAACCAGAATCCTACAGTTAGCCCAACCATTACTACTACTTACTATGTTAATATAACTCCCCGCTTCACTACTGGCGGGTGTACCGTTGGTAAGCAAATAGTCGTAACCGTACTTCCATGTTTTTACGTTAATGTTAATTCGAAGGTGATTTGCAGGGGTGGGTGTACAACTCTCATAGCAACGGGTTCAGGAGGAACACCGCCATACACATATTCATGGTCGTCCGGTGGAACAAGCTCAACAATAAGTGTATGCCCTACGACAACAACAACATATACTATGACAATCACCGATGATTCAAGTCGTGTAGAAACAGCAATAGCAGTTATTACGGTTAATACATTACCACCAATTACTGCAACAAATGCAGTTATTTGCAACGGTCAGCCTGCAAACATTTGTGCAAACGGCGGAGTAAATTACACCTGGAATACAGGACCTAATAGCACTTGTTTAACTGTAACCCCGGGTACGAATACAACATATTCCGTCACAGGTACAGATGCGAATCAATGTACTAATGTGGCGACAACATCAGTTACTGTAAATCCAAACCCTACAATTACTGCATCTAATAAAACAATATGCAACGGACAATCTGCAAACATTTGTGCAAGCGGAGGAATTTCATATACATGGAATACTCCGGCAAATACAGCTTGTGTTAATGTAAATCCTACTGTAACCACACCATATTATGTAACAGGTGCAGATGCAAATAACTGTACAAATTCAACATCAGTTACTGTCAATGTAAATCCCTTACCGAACATTACCGCATCGGCAACCCCTGTTTGTATAGGATTTCCAGGGATTGTATGTGCAAACGGAGGTTTGACTTATACGTGGAATGTAGGTTCCAATAACACATGTTTAACTGTTTCACCAAATACAACAACAACATATGTAGTAAGCGGAACCGATGGAAACGGATGCATTAATTCAACGCCTGTAACGCTTACTATAAATCCGTTGCCTGTCCTTACTGCAACAGGAGGCACAATTTGCATTGGAAGTTCAATAATGGTAACCGTAACGGGAGCAAATGCATATACATGGTCAACAGGTCCGTTTACGCCAAGCATACTTGTCAATCCTATCACGAACACCCAGTATTGCGTAACGGGAGTTGACTTAAACGGATGTAAAAATTCAACATGTACATCAGTTGCTGTTAATGCAAAACCAATAATTACAGCAAGTGGAAATCCACATTTCATCTGTAACGGGAAAAGTGCAACCATAACGGCAACCGGAGGCAATACGTATACATGGGTGCCGGGCAATTTTAACGGAAATGTTGTTGTTGTAACTCCAAATGCAACCATAACATACACTGTAACCGGAACTGACGGAAATGGCTGCACAAACCTCGATACGGCAGTGATAATAGTGAATCCGCCTATCAATGCAGGTATAACAGGAATTGACGAAACCTGCGGAAACGAAAAGGGAAAGGTTTGCACCAGCCCGAATGGCGGAACTCCCGGATATACATACGTGTGGAACGTAGCCAGCGATTCAATATGTCTTGATGATCTTCACGCAGGTACATTCACCGTTACTGTTACCGACTCAAAAGGATGTACAACAATAAGAACAGTGAGCATTACCAATCAAATAATAAATCCAAGCGGTATTGCAAGCGCCGATAAATACTTTGATGTAATCACCCATACATTTCTTCTTGACTGGAACGGAAATTACGGATTTAAATATGACTGGGATTTCGGCGACACCACTGCTCACAGCAATTTAAAAAATCCCATTCACACTTATAAACATAAAGGCACTTATACTGTGAAGTTGATTGTTACTTCACCCGATGGATGCGTGTCGGAATATACTTTCATTATTGAAGTTGTGATACCTACAAAACTTGAAGTTTTCAATGTATTTACTCCTAACAGTGACGGCATTAATGACAAGTACAGGGTTAAATATGAAGGCGACTTTTTATATTTCAGGATGATAATATTTAACCGCTGGGGAAACAAGCTGTTTGAAACAAACGATATTGACAACGGCTGGGATGGAAAACAATGGACAAAAGGCGGTATGTCGGACGGAACTTATTACTATATAATCAGCGGCAAAGGAAAAGACATGGTTGAATATGAGTTCCACGGATACCTGACTTTGATAAAGTAAACACTTTAAAAACGTTTTAAAAAAAGAGAAATAAAAAATTATTTCTCTTTTTTTATTTTTTTTTTCGGTAACATTATTTATTTTTGTTCAAATAAGTTAATAATTA
>JAQUPB010000187.1 GCA_029004185.1 Bacteroidales bacterium
GTTGTCATATTTTTTGTATTTAATTGTGTCAAATTTCTCAAAAGGATATTGAGCTTTAACACTCAAAGTTAAAATTATAAAAAAAAATATAAACCTAATCACTTTCATAATATTGGGGCTAACGGTCGGGGCTTGGCGATTGGCGGGCATTTAATACCTACGTCACTTTCCCCCGAAAACAAATTTATAAATAATTATTGAATTACAAAATACTAATTACCGCCCGCTAACGCTAAGCCCATGTTATGGGCTGTTTCTTTATCAATTTAATGTGCTTCCATATAATAATACGAGGTATTAGTTTCTTTTAATTTTTTAATTAAATCTTGAACTGATTTTTCTTTCTTCTCGTCTGTCGAACCAGCAATAACCATCATAAAGTTGTTTTTAAATTCTTCTTTGTAATGGTCAATTTGTCCTATAGCTAAAAATGCCTTACCAGTATTTTTTAACTCTCGTGCAAGTTTTAATTCAATTCCAAAAACATTGTCACCTAGTATCAGGTCTATTAGTCCTTTATTACTTGTCCCTCCTTTTTTTACTGTCGCAAAATATAATTTAAAATGGTCTTCAAGTAATTTGTTCAAATCAAGTTCTTTCATCTTGTCAAGTTCAGATTTAGAAATATTAAATAAATTTATCACTGAGAAAATCCTATCACTATTAATCGCCTTATCAATCCACAAATTATCAACATTTTTATTTTTGTCAATTAACTCTATTGTATAACTTGAATTTAATGATAAAAAAGAATCAATTACAAAATTTCCTATCTTAATATTTGTTTTTGGTGTCCAAATATTTAAATTATGAAGCTCTTGAAATTTGAGATTTTTTTTGTTCTCATAATGAGCTTTAATAATTTGAATTAATTTCTTGTTTTCAGAAATTGGGTTACCGTCAAGGTCATTTAAATCATTTTTAATTGACAAACTCCAATCTCCAAAGAAATCTTTTTTTAAAAGAATATTTCCAAATTCTTGCGTTGAATTAGAAGTGTCAATATCCAAAGATTTTAATACATTTCTAGATACAGTTGTCTTTCTGGAAATCATCATCTCCTGAAATGTTTTTAATGCTTTTGTATTTTGATTTGTCATATCGTAAAATGTTTCAAATTAAATAGCCCATAACGTTTGGGGCTTGTGATTGGCGGGCATTTTGCTCGTACGTCACTTTCCCCCGAGAACAAATTTATAAATAATTATTGAATTTCAAATTACTAATTTCTGCCCGCTAATAACAAGCCCGTGTTGGGTGGCGTTATTTTAATGACAATCCACAGTCACTGCATTCTTTGTCATTCTTATTTATTTGATTTCCACAAGCAGGACACTTATTGTAATCATATTCAGTATTAGTGCTCTCTATTAACTCTTCTGTTTCATCATTAGGATTGTCATCATATTGTAATGCATCACTTACTATGTTGTCTATTCTCAAGATGCCAGCATAATATACAAAATAAAAAGATAGTATTATGAAAAAAATTAATGGCATTATGTCTCGATAAACAACTGAAATCAATGGAAAAATTAATAAAAATAAAAGTATGCCATATCTTACAGAATAATTAATCTTTATTTTACCATCACATGTTTCTACATGTATTTGAAAATGTTTAATGCCAATTAAAAAAAACACCAGTCTAAATAATGTATGATTGTCAAAATATATGTGGTCTTTTTCAATGCGAATATTCTTAAATCTATCAGTATTATTCTCTAAATATTTTACAATTTTATTTTGAATTTCACGTCTCCCTTGTTCTATGTCATTAAATCTGTTTTCAATAACTTTCGAATTGCTATATTTGAGAAAACTTATCATATTGGTATTATGTTTTGTTTGCTAAAAATATTTTCTTGCAACCATTATCTATTAAACAATGTAATCCTGTTATAGGGCGTTTTCATTCTAATCTTAATATTGGACTTTCTTCTACATTCGTAGTCTTTTTTGATTTGTCTTTATACCCAAAAGTTATTTTGGCTCTTTTTTTACCTTTATAATTTTTGTCCATACCTACCTTTATTATTAGCCAAAAATTGTCGTTCTCCGTTCGATATTCATTGCTAACGAAACTGTCCCCAGTTTGTAGGTCGGGTTCACCTTCTGGTGCTAGGAAAAACCCTGAACTCAAAATTGCTTTTCCCGATTTGCTATCTATAATACTATTGTCTTTGTTTAGGAGTTGGAATTCGTAATTTATGTTTGTCAAGTTTGTCCTTGTTACTATCAGTAAAAACTTATTTTTATCCTTAATAGCGGTAAATATTGTTTTCTTGTTAAGTGTTAGGTCTTCTGGGAAACAAGTAGTGTCTGTGCCGGTTATAATATAGTTGTCAATAAGTTTTATTGACTCATTAAAGTCAGCAAGTCCGTCAATGAAAGACTGGTCGTATTGAGATTTATCTTTGATATAAATGTCCTGTTGGAGTTTGTCAGCCGATACAGTTTGAGAAGTGTCAATCGAGTTTTTGTCAACCGCTTTTTCTTTTGTTTGGTTGTTGCAACTCCCAAGTCCCAAAGCTAATGTCAATATGTAAATTTTCTCTTTCATCGTGTCGTCTTTTAAAATGCCCTATAACAAATATGCTAATGCAATAATGACACCCAACGGTCGGGGCTTGGCGATTGGCGGGCATTTAATACCTGCGTCACTTTCCCCCGAAAACAAATTTATAAATAATTACTGAATTTCAAAAAACTAATTTCTGCCCGCTAACGCTAAGCCCATGTTACCAGCTGGCATTTTTCATTTATTGTCTTTTTTTCTTTTTTCTTCTCGCCTCTTCTTGACCATTTCTTTTATTTCGTCAGAAACTCTTATTTGTTCTTTAGCATACGTTCTTATTTCGGAATCAACATATCTAATATAATCTAGCGTGAAACCTTTTCTTTTAACAAAAGTCAATATTTGAATACAACATATATTTAAATATTCTTCTAAATTACTTAAACTATTCAATATATGAATTTCTTCCTCTTCTTTTAATACTTCATTTTCCTTGCTGTCAACTTTTGCTGCGAAACAAATTTCAATTAGTCTTTTGATATTTACATATATGCTTGTAATTTCACGAAAGTCCTCGTCATTCAATTCATGTAGTTGCACTAGATATGATTTAAAATGAGTGTCCTCCAAATATTTCGGAGCTTCTTTATGCATTCGCATGTGAAATTGTGACATAGATCTGATTCTGTCATGGTCTACATCTTTAACTGTTTTCAATAATGTTAAGTATTTATAATTGTCAAAGAGTTCCTCTGTCAATACTTTTACAATTCCATTTACTTTTTTGTGATGAATTCTATTTTGATTCCAATAGCTTAATCCGAATCCTATTACAATACCTGTTAAAGAGCCAGCTATTGAAATAATAGTATTTGTATGGTCTTTAGGAATGTTTTCTAAAGCATATTTATATACTTCATAAAGAATATCTTTAGAAATAACTTTTGATGTGTCTTTTACTATAGTAATATTATAAATTATGTTTATCATAGATGAATTCAATTTCGTGTCATATGCTTGCTGGTAACGGTCTGGTGGTTGCATGAGCCGCCGTATTGTTTGCACAAATATATCAAAATATAATGAACTAAAAAAACTTGCGGTTTTATCTACCGGCACGAAACGGCGGTTGATGCAACCACATGTTGGCGGCTGGCTGTGCAGGTTTTATTAAATCAAATCAATTTTCGTACTTCACTCTAAAAGTCCCAATATTTGTTACGGTATCTATCTTACCAAAACAACCTTTCCCTTCATATGAATCTCTCCTAAAAACATATCCTGAATCAAATGTAAACCAAAATCCTTTCGGAATATATGTCAGGGTATCTTGTCTGGTCGAAATTAATGCTAGTGAATCATCTTTGGATAACTCTCTAAATGAATTGTCATCTCCATATTTATATGAATAAAAATATTTGTGTCTCCTGATACTATTTGTAATTGTCCTTTCTTCTTCCTCTTTGTATCTAAATTCAAAAAAAGACTGTTGTTTTTTGTCATTATATAATATTTCAATGTCTGAGGGAAATTCTATCTTTATAGTAGATTCAACATCCAGTTGCAAATTTGTTTTCCTATTATTGCAAGAAAAGATAAATAAAACCATTAAGATTATTAATTTATTTTTCATAAGCTTGGCGCCAAAACATGTTGGCTGCTGCCATTTTATTTGTCAACCCATTTCATTTCCTCAATATTTTTATATGTACCACCGCAACTACATTCAAAAATATTGTCAAAGTTTTTTTTTCTACCACAATTTGGACAAATTAAAGTTGTCTTTTTAATTTTTCTTAATGATAAATACAATAATATACCAATGATTAAACTAAGAGCGATGTAATAAGGTAACTTATAATATATGTCTGTCCATGTCAGAGGAGCTCCATGTGGTACGAATCTCCCTTTTGCCTCTCCATAATATTTGTCAATTAAAATAAAAAATGTCAATACAAATATAAATCCCATTAGTCCCATCTTTCTTGAATTTTTTTCCTTTTTATTTCTTGATTCTATTAGCTCAAACTCTGTCTTTCTTATCCACATAGAACTTAGACTTAATTTATTTTGTCAATATGCTAATTTTTTTATTTTGCTTGCCGCCAACGTTCTGCGGACTGTTGACGGCAGCGATTTAACACTTGCGTCAGTTTCAGCCGATACAAAGTTAATAAATTATTTTATACTTAATAAAGCACGAAAACGCTGCTGGCAACAGCCCGCTGTTATGCACAGGCGTATTGGTAGTCTGTGTCAAGTTGTTTATGTCCCGATAGTTTTTTCGTTATCAAACTTTGTTGTCTGTTTTCAACGTGATTTTTTTTGCGGTGGCATGTGGGTAGGCGTTTAAATTTTTACAGAAGGGCGGGCTTTTTTTGTTTTTCTATCAATATATACGAAAGTAGTGTGCAGGGAATGGCAAGCTTATGCGAGAAACTTTGGTTGTGTTAAGCCTGTGCGGTTTTGAGCATGTGCTTGACATTGTGCTGTTGGGACTATTACCGCCAAACCTTGCTATACTGTCAGTCAAGGTACAAAACAGTCTATGGAATGAGTTATAAATATCAGTCAACATAGTCAAGTTACGTTTTAGGATTATGGAATTATCAATTGTTTCAGTCAGGTTGGCAGTGAAAACGGTAAAAGTAGCAGTTATCAGTGTCGAATGACCAGTCAGGATGGGAAAAAAGTAAAACACTGCGCGAGGTCTATCAAATACCGTTGCAGTTGTATCAGCTACCGCAGGAGTTCTATCAGATACCATTGCAATAGTATCAACCGCTGCTGTAGTTTTATCAGCAACTATTCGAGAAATATAAAAAACTGTGCTAATTTTATCAGATACTGTGCGAGAAGTATCAACCACCATAGGAACATTATCAGCCACGATAAGAGAATTATTAAAAACTATTGAAGTTTTATCAGCTACTGTTGGAGAATTATAAAATACTATCTCAAAGGGGAGTGTCCATTTAACTGTGTCAAAAAACATCTACGAAGCTATATAAATGAAAAAAGGAGCTCTGTCTCTGACCGAACTCCTTTTACAAATGTTTTAATCGCTTATAAGTCATATTTTCTGAATTGTATCTTGCTTATTTGTCTGTATTGCGGGCTTGTTGCTCCAAATACAGATTTTACATATTTTTTTGCTTCTAAAGCAGTATCAACTAAACCAGTTGAGGGTTGGTACAGGAAGGAATTTCTTGCTATTA
>JAQUPB010000188.1 GCA_029004185.1 Bacteroidales bacterium
CGGTGTGAATGTTTCCGTTATCATTAAATACCCACCACAAAGTTTCATCTCCGAAAACCAGATTATCTCCATCGCCTTTCTGATGGCAATTTATTCTATCTCTCTGTTTGAAAGTAATGGGGTCCATTCCGAGGTCGTACATCGGAAAATCCCCGTTTTCAGGGTTATATTCGCAGTCCCCGGCAATATCATAATATGGTGCTAAAAATCTATCGGTTACTTCGGTACTTGTGCAGTTTCCTATTTCAACAGGGTAATTACCGGGCCAATCTTTTACTGACTGAGGCATATTAGCTCCCGTTTTTTTATTAATCACAAAATCCAATACGTCGGCTTTAGTAATTCTGAAATGTTTGTCGAATTTCTGGCACATTGAAACGTCAATAGCAGCAGTACCATCATGAGTCAGAGGGCCTGTCCAGAAGTCGATACCTACTTGCCTGTATCTTAATGCGGCTCCTTTCAGCTGGTTATTGGCATCAATACCGGCCATCCAAAGTGATGAGGAAAACATGGAACTTACCTTGCCTCCTTTTGGAATTTCATACATAGGATGACCTTGCAGATCCCACCACATGTCGCCTCCTGTATTGATTCTGGCTTTTACATTATTAAGTGCAAGTTCGGAGCTTCCGCTTGGCGGTTTACACGCAACTGCTCTTATGCCTTTTGAATTATCAATATTTGCAGCCGGGTTGGGTTGTTTTCCGGGAGAAGCTAAAGCGTATCTGGGTTTGTCTGCATTTACTCCTTTTATCAGCATTAAATTTATTAAAACAATTAATGCTATTTTCATTTTCATTTTCATATTGAATATATTTAGAAATTTGTTCAAATTAAATTGTCATATTTAAAAATTAAGTGATACTCCTACTCTAACCAATCTTGGTGTTCCATAGTTGTAGGGGCTGTCCACTTTAACGGAATAATAATCCCTGAAAGAAAGTGGATTATAAGAATCCTCTATTGACTGTTGATATTCGGGTGCTGTTAAATATCCGTCATCATCAGGAATGCCTGTTGCTCTGTAAACCTGAGTTATGTTCTTTATGTTTAAAATATTTGTTACAACCACATAAACATTCACATATAACTGTTTTCCGCCTTTCATGGGTTTAAGGTCTATATCCTTGTCAATTCTTGCATCAATTCTTGTCTGGGAAGGCATTCTTGCTCCGTTAATCATTCCTTTAAGAGATGGCGTACGTCCTGAGCCAGTGAGTGAAGCTTCTTCTGTAATCTGAGACTGCTTGCTGTATGGTGTTCCTGATGCCCAGTTAACTGTGAAGTTAGCTCCGGTATTTTGAAGTAGCAAGATTGTTTTTGTCTTGTCGGTGCCTTTTATTTTCTTTGTGATTTTTGGTCCGTTATATTCTTTGCCGGTTCCATAGCGATAGTCAATCACTATTGAAATATTGTGGCGACGGTCATAATCAAGCGGCTGCAAATTCCTTAAATTAGGTAACCCGGATGAAACCAGACTTTGACCGGTAGTTGCATTTGAGCCTGTACCATCAGCAAATTGGAGAGTGTAGCTTGCTTTCAACCACACATTACCTGTTCTTCTGAGGTCATATGTTAAAGTTATTCCTTTTACGGTACCAAAGTCAATATTTGTATACGTCATGTAACTAACCGGGTAAGCACCATACAGATTAGTTGCCTGAATCATATTTCTTAATTCACGGTAATAGGTAGATATTTTCAAAGAAGAAGTATTGCTTATTTTTTGCTGGAAACCTAATTCGTAGTCAATTGTTCTTTCGGGTTTCAGGTCAGGGTTGTTCAAAACTACGCCTCCCATATTATAAATAAACAGATATTGGGTTGGGGACAAAGAAGTTTGTCCTTGATTAGGGCGTTTTGTCAATTCATCATAATGTGCAAAAAATAATGCTTCATCTGAAATCGGGAAAGAAAAAGCAATACGAGGCATAAAGTTTATTTGGGGTTCATAATCTTTAAATGCCTTTGAATTTACTTCGATTTGTTCGGGGTCAACAAGGTAAGGGTTAATAAGTCCATTGGAGAATAAAATTGCGGGATCCTGAATAACCGCACCATCTTTGTTATACCACGTACTTCCATTTCTGTATCCCATAATTGATGTAGGAGTTTTTGCATTGTCAACATAAACAACATAATCATCTCCTATGCTTGCAGGATGAGTACCGAGATCATTTACTTCTTTTTTTGTTTTTGCTTCATATAATAAGTACTGATCTTTTAGAACTTTTTGGTTGGCATCAAATCTGTCAAGACGCATTCCAATGTTAAATACCAAATCATTGAAAGCAAATTTATCCTGTATAAATCCCGCAGTGTAGATAGGTTGATAAGGAGCTATTTCTCTTTTATAATTTCCGTACTGATCTTTAGCCGTAAAGAAATCATCAAGTGTAGGATTGTTTTTTAAGATATCGCCTTTATAATCGTAACCTCTGTATGCAACATATCGGTTGCCGTTATTCAGCAATTCGTCAGCGTTAAACATATCTATTGAATAAGTGTTTGGGTCATAAGAATCAACATCAATCCAATCAGTTCCGGTGGTAGATAGTTCGAGTTTTTTTCTTAGATTATAATCGAAAAATGATTGTGAGGTTGCATCATAAATATGGTCATAGTTTATTGTATCTAAAAATATAAGTCCTGTTTCGTCATATACAGGATGAGGGTTGTTTTTATCAAGCTGAATTATGTGTTTATTTGCAAGCTGTCTCATCAAAGTCCATAAACCTACCGGGTTTGTTGACCAGGCTCTGTAAGTTCTTTGTTCGTATAAAAATCCGAGTGTGATTGCGTGATTTTTAATATCGGCAGAACCGGAAGCGTTTACGCTAATCTGGTCAGTATTTCCATAATCATAAGTATTGTATTGAAAGCCTGTGTTGTTCCATAAGTCATAAACTGATGGAGGTTGGGCGCCGTTTAACAAACCGCCTCTGAAAAACTGAACAGCTTCTTTCATTGTAAAAGTTCCGGGAGGGAAATAATCATAAAAAAACTGTGTATAGTTAGCTAAATCACTATTAATTTCACTTCTTTCAAAAGTATAGAGCACATCTTGCTCTCCTATACCAAGCCAGCCTGTGAGTCCGGTTATGGTATCTTTACCCCATGCATAATTTTTTTCTTTAGTGGTTTTAAATTTACCTAAATAACCGTAGTCAAATAATCTATCTTTATGTTTGTAAGATTCATCTCCATAATTAAACTTCGAGTAATCTGCCTGAATTGTATAATAAACATTTTTTATCAGCGCTTTCTTTTTTGCTTTGCTTGTGTCGGTATTAGCAAATCTCTGTGTGAATTTTCCATAAAAAGCGTATGTATAATTTTTTGCCAGACCGTTATTTTCAGAATTCATCATGTTATTGTTATAATTGACAATTCTCCATCTGTTGAGTTCAAATCTTCCGCCAAAAGTAAGGTTGGTATTGTTGGTTGTTTTAATATCAACTTTTCCTGAAAGAGAATATCTTTGTACGCCTGCATTTTCCCTGTATTTTACTTTTTCCAGGCTGTCTTTGGTAAGAAATTCGGAATTCATAAATGGTTGAAGTTGTTCATTTTTTATTGAAAAGAATACCGGATTTTTTTCAATTCTGTCTAGTACGCTTTTCTTTGCTTTCCATATGCCGATGTAAGATGGATTTTCGTCGGCTGCTGTAGTAACATCGCCGGCAATGAAAAATCCAAGCAGAGAAGAAGTTTTTGCTTTATTTTTTAATAATGGTCCCTGCAAACTGAAATTTACAGAGTTGTAACCTGTTTTATCAATAATTTCGGAAGTAACTAATTCTACGCCACCACCCCATTGACGAGAAGGTCCTTTTGTTGTAATATTAATGACACCGCCTGTGGCGTCACCATATTGTGCGGGAAGTCCGCCTGTAATAACCGAAACCTGTTCTATTGACTGTACGGGTAATGTTGAACCTCCTGAAACTTTAACACCGTCAATGTATGTAACGGTTGCATCACCGCGGGCACCTCTTATACTTCTTACATCACCCGATTCAATTACGCCTCCAACTGTAGCAACCACCGAGTTCGCATCACGTCCTGCCATTTTTGAAATCTGTTCGGATGTTGCAGTTTCTCCGGATGCTGTTTCATCTTTTGAAATCAAAGGCACTTTATAATCAGTAACAACGACTTCTTTGATGTTAACAGCAGTTTTAGTAAGTTTCATTTCAACAAATGTAATTTTGTCGGAATTGATAACAACACCATTTAATTGCTGAGGTTGATAACCTACATACGATGTTTTTACATTATACTTTCCCGGGGGAATAGGTTTAATGGTAAAGTTACCATCAAAGTCAGTGGTTGTTCCGCTAACCTGCCTGCCGCCGGCTTCCATAACAACATTAGCAAAAGGAACAGGTTCTTTGGTTTCATTATCGGTAATTTTTCCTTTTAATGTACCTGATTGCCCAAATATCTGGATACTTGTGGCTAATACTACTGCAATTGTGTAAAGTACTTTTTTGAACATAGTATATAAATTTTATCTTAATTAATTTAATTACTAAAACTATAAGGGGGTAAAATTAAAAATAAATTGAAATAATTTCCAAAATTATTTTTTATTTTATATTAATTTTTTTTTATTATCTTGCCAGTCGTAACTTTTTGTGTTTTTATGTGATTTATCGGACACTATAACTTGTTTTTTGCTCAAACACTTAAAACACTTACTGAATCCGCTATTTTTCCGTTATTATTCAACCTCCTTTCAGTTTTTTATGTTTTTCGAAAAACATTTGTTCTCAATTGTAAAAATAAGTATTTCGAAAGCATAAAAAAACAAGCAATAAGTTATCGGTCACATTGGACAAGTTTACGGTAAATAAAAAAAAGTTTCTGGAAAAAATCAAAGATTATTTATTATATCAATTATTGCTTCTCTTTTTCTTCTGGAAACAGGAATAACAGTTTCATCAGTCATCACAATACTCCCGCCGTCAGTACGCATATATGTTTTTACATATTTTAAATTTATAAGATGTGATTTGTGTGGGCGTATGAAATTATAACCGCTCAGCAATTCTTCAAATTCCTTTAAAGTTTTCGAAACAATCATTTTCTTTTTGTCTTTAAAGTAAAAAAATGTGTAACAATCTTCTGCCTTGCAATGAATGATGTTATCTACGTCAACCACATGCATGCCTTCGGATGTTGAAAGCACTATTTTTTTGAAATTGCTGTCGGGGTTTTTGGTGTTTTCAAGAAGAACTTTAATATTTGGTTTGTTTGACGGAGCAGTTTTTCTACTTTCAAATTTTTCAATTGAACTAATAAGGTCTTCGGGGTCTATTGGTTTGAGCAAATAATCCAGCGCGCTGTATTTAATTGCTTTTATTGCATACTGGTCGAAAGCAGTTGTAAATATCACTTCGTAATTTATATCGTGGGTTTCTTCGAGCAGACGGAACCCCGAACCGTCGGGCATCTGAATGTCGAGAAATACCAAATCAAATTCAGAATGTTTTTTTATTTCTTCAACTCCGCTTTTATAACCATCTGCCTGCCCTATAATTTCAACATTCTTGCAATATCTTTTTAAAAGACCGGTTATTGCATCTCTTGAAGTCTTTTCGTCGTCAATAACAATTGCTTTAATCATGGTTTGTTTTAAGATATTATTCTTTAAAAAA
>JAQUPB010000189.1 GCA_029004185.1 Bacteroidales bacterium
GCACCTTTCATATTTACACTGCCGATACAGTTCCTTACAGACATCTCTTTGGCATAATGTCAACAGATAACGGAGTATCGTGGAGTGATGCAGTTGAAGTAACACCATTTGACGAAGGAAGGGAATATGTATTCCCTTCCGCAGTAACCAGAATAGCAGATGACAGTTTACGTTTGATATATCAGGAAGATGATTTACCCGGCAATTCATTAAATCCAAATGACGGAACAAATCCTCATCCATCGGGTTACGACAACGATATAGTGTATCTCGCTGTTCCGCTTACAGATTTCTTTTTTATGGTTTCAAACCCCGAAAAAAATAATCCTGATAACAACAATGTTAACATATATCCCAATCCTTCGACAGAATATACAAATATTAATTTCTCCCTTTCAAAAGCAGGTACAGTAAATATTAGTGTAATAAATATTATGGGACAAAAAATAATTTCTTATAAAATAAACGGTGTAAGCGGGGAAAATCACAAACAAATAAACACTGAAACACTTCCAAATGGGATTTATCTGATAAGAATAGAAAAAGAAGGACAAATGTATACTAAGAAGTATACTAAGAACTGAATAAAATCATAAAAGCCAAAAGCTGATTTTAATTAAAGTCAGCTTTTTTTATTTTATGTTTATTTTTTTAGCATAGAAAAAAGCAAACTTATCCAACAAATTTGACCTTTAATTCTAAATTAAAATTTTTCCGACTTTCTTGTTTTTTCATTTCATTTTATATTTTATATTTGTAACCATTCTTAAAAAATATTAATTAACTAAATGCATTTAAAATGAAAAAAACTTTATTAATTCTATTCGCTGCAGGAATATGTTTTTATTCCTTCGGGCAGAAAGCCACAAAAATGGCAAACAACTTAGCCAACACACCTGTATCAATGGCTGCTCCTTTTAACGGAGAAGAAACTCCATCGGGACCGATAAATTATTCAAATCAAACTACACGCAATGATCGCATCGGAATTGAAATAGTTGTCGGAAAAACAAAGTATGATTCACAAACAAACCGTTCGATGACACAAAGAATTTATTTGCTTTCAAACGGTAAAATGCCGATAGTATGGACATGGGCAAATTCAGCAACACCATTTAACGACAGAGGTTCGTTTTACAACCTTATGACAGGCAGCGGTGTTTGGAGCCCTTATCCTGTTGGTACAGCTATTACAAGCATGCAACGTGTTGAAGCCATAAAAACAGGATGGCCAAACTACGCAGCAACAAATAACGACGGAAGCGAAGTGCTTGTTGCCCATCTTGGTACTAACCTCGCAAGCATATACAAAAGAGCAACAATGGGAACCGGTAATTGGACAGAAGTGACTAATACCTTACCAATGGTTTGGCCAAGACTTGCAAGCAGCGGTACAGACAAGAATATAGTTCATCTCATTGCCACCATGGCTCCGGCACTCACAACTCCTATCAGATTTAAAGGCATTGTAACTCCTCTGATTTATTCAAGATCAACTGACGGCGGTGCATCATGGACAAGCGCTGACCTCATACCCGGTTACGACAGTACAATGATGAAGAAAACCATGGGTGAGGATTATGCAATTGATGCAAAAGGTAATACAGTTGCAATAGTTTGCGGCGGATATTATAATGATACATACTTATTCAAATCAACAGATAATGGAGTAAACTGGTCGAAAAAGTTAATCTGGCACTTTCCTTATGCTCCTTTTAATCCTGACTCAACAGCAGTTCCCGCTACAGATACAGTTCCATGTTTCGATGGTTCGTTTTCAATAGTAATTGACAACAGCAATAATGTTCATGTTTGGGGCGGTATGACAAGATTTCTCCAAACAGCTTTGTCAACTACTTCCTACTTTCCGGGAATTTGCGGAATGATATACTGGAGAGATGACATGGCAACAATAGCAGCAGCTGACTTATCAACTTGCACCAATTTCTGCTGGCCCTGGGGTTTTTATGTTGAAAGAAACGGCAATACAACATGGGATTGCATTGTCGGAGGATGGAATAAAATGGGATTTAATGTTGGCGCTACATCAATGCCGGGCGGCTCAGTTGGTGCAGACGGAAAATTGTATGTTGTTTTCCAACACATGTCAGACGCTGACAAAAGCACTTTACACATTTATGGAACCGATACCGTTCCTTACAGGCATTTATTTGCTTTAAGTTCTACAGACAATGGAGCTACATGGTCCGATGCAGTTGAAATAACTCCTTTCGATGAAGGCACAGATTATGTGTTTCCTACTGTTGTAAAAAATACAACTGACAGCTTAAGGGTACTATATCAGTCAGATGATTTACCGGGTCATTCCTTAAATCCAAGTACAGGCAATCCTCATCCATCAGGTTATGAATGTGATCTTGTTTATTTAGCTGTTCCAATTGCAGATTTGGTTTCAACTCCAAATAAAAATAAAGAAGCTGTAAAAGTTTCACTTTATCCTAACCCTGCAAATGAGTACACAAACATTACATACACTCTTGCAAAGGCAGGAAGCATAAACCTCAGCGTGATTAACATCATGGGGCAAAAAGTTGCTTTTTACAATATTGACGGGATAAGCGGAAAGAATTACAAACAAATAAATACCGGAAATCTTTCAAGCGGTATTTATGTTGTAAAAATTGAAGCTGAAGGAAAAGTATTCACAGAAAAACTGATAATAAACTAAAATATTTTAATACAAAATAAAAAGCTGGCTTAAATTTAAGCCAGCTTTTTATTTTTATATCTTTATTTCAACCTCAAAAAACGTAAGTTAATCTCCGGAAATTAAAGTTTTATTTTAAATTAATTTTTTAAAAAAAATTATGTTTTTTCATTTCATTTTTTAAATATATATTTGCAACTGAATTATCTTAACAAAAAAATTAATTAACTAAATCTGTATTTAAAATGAAAAAAGTTTTACTAATTCTACTTGCTGTCGGAATAGGTTTTTATTCCTTCGGACAAAAAGCCACAAAAGTGGCTAACACAGGCAAAATTGCCAATGCAGCTGCAGTGAGTGCTGCTCCTTTAAACGGAGAAGAAATTGCCTCCGGTCCAGTGATTAATTCGAATCCAACTACAAGAAACAACCGTCTCGGACTTGAATTAATAATCGGGCACACAAAATACGATTGCCAGACAAATTGTAGTATGGCACAGAGAATGTACCTTCTTTCAAATGGTAAGATGCCCGCTGTATATACATTTGCAAACTCAGGAACTCCATGGAATGACAGGGGTACATTTTACAACCTTATGACTGGCGCCGGCGTTTGGAGTCCTTATCCTATTGGCACAACGATTGCAAGCATGCTTCGCGTTGAAGCCGTAAAAATCGGATGGGCAAATTACGCAGCAACAAATAATGAAGGAAGCGAACTTATTGTCGCTCATAACGGTGGTACTCTTATGGTAAGCATGTACCAAAGAGCAACATTAGGAGTAGGTAACTGGTCGGAAGTAACTACTAACATGCCAATGGAATGGCCTAGAGTTGCAAAAACCAATAATGGCAACACCGTGCATGTAATTGGTACTATGACACCACTTGCTACAAAATTTAAAGGTGTTATGCAGGCAATTGGTTACACAAGGTCAACCGATGCCGGAGCAACCTGGTCAACTCTTGATGTTTTACCTGGTCTTGACAGTACAGTAATGAAAATAATCTGGGCTGAACGTTATGCAATTGATGCAAAAGGAAGCACAGTTGCAGTAGTTGCCGGCGGATATTTTAATGATGCAGTTTTATTCAAATCAACAAACAATGGCACAAATTGGTCGAAAACAATAATCTATCATTTTCCCAATGCTCCTTTTGATCCCGATTCAACTATGCCGCTTCCAACAACAGACACAATACCATGTTTTGATGGTGCATGGTCTTGTGTAGTTGATGGCAACGGTAAAGTTCATGTTTGGGGCGGTATGACAATGTTTAACCAAACAGCAGTTGGTGCAGCCACCACTTTTTACTGGCCACAACAATGCGGAATGATTTACTGGAGAGACGATATGGCAACATTAACAGGTGATTTGTCAGTTTCAAGCAATTTATGCTGGCCATGGAATTATTATGTTGAAAGAAACGGTAATACCATTTGGGATGTTTTTCATGCCGGTTGGATTAACATGGGATTTAATGTTGGAGGTACATCTATGCCGAGCGGTTCAATCGGTACAGACGGAAAGTTGTACGTTGTTTTCCAGCACATGTCCGATGCTGACCCAAGCACTTTCCACATTTACGGTACAGATACAGTTCCTTACAGGCATTTGTTTGCACTAAGTTCAACAGACAACGGAGCTACATGGTCGGATGCAGTTGAAATAACTCCTTTCGATGAAGGCAGGGATTATGTATTCCCTTCTGTTGTGACAAATACTACAGACAGCTTACGCGTATTGTATCAGGAAGACGATTTGCCCGGAACTTCTCTGAATCCAAATACAGGCAACCCTCACCCGTCAGGATATGAATGCGATATTGTTTATTTAGCTGTTCCAGTTGCAGATTTGGTTTCAACACCAAACAAAAATAAAGAAGCTGTAAAAGTTACTCTTTATCCTAACCCTGCAAATGAGTACACTAATATAACATTCACACTTGCAAAAGCAGGAAGCATAAACCTCAGCGTGATTAACATTATGGGGCAAAAAGTTGCTTCTTACAAAATTGGCGGAATAAGCGGAAAGAACAACAAACAAATAAACACAGGAACTTTGGCAAGCGGAATTTATGTTGTGAAAATTGAAGCTGAAGGAAAAGTTTACACTGAAAAGCTTATAGTAAACTAAAATATATTTAATGCAGAATAAAAGCCGGTTTGAATTCAAGCCGGCTTTTTTATTTTTCTATTTAGCAACATTGGTATATTTTTAAATTCATTTCGACTCTTTTAAAAAAATTAATTTTTGCATTTCTTTTTATAAAGTATATATTTGCATACTATTAAAAAAACTTACCAACTAAATTATTTAAAGATGAAAAAGATTTTACTAATTTCAATTGCTGCAGGAATATATGCATGTTCCTTCGGGCAAACCGCAACAACAAATTTTAACAAAAGTCTTGCTACTCAGGCTTGTCGCCAAATGGCTCCTGCAAGTGACTTAAATGTTCCGGCAGGACCCGTTCTTCCCGAAAACAAAACTGTTCGTAACGAACGTTACGGTACTGAAATAGTAATTGGAAAAACAAAGTATGACTATCAGTCAAACCGTGGAATGGCAAGAAGATTTCATGTATTTGCAAATGGAAAAAAGAATGCTGCATGGATGATTTCTGTTGCAGGCAGCCCATATGCTGACAGAGGTACCGCTTGTAATTTTTATACACCCGTAGTGGGATGGTCTCCTTTCCCTCAGGAGGTGACTCCCCTTACCAGCATGATGCGCATAGAAAATGTAAAAACAGGTTATGGCTCCTGGGCTCCCACAAATAACGATGCAGGTGAAGCAGTTATAGCACACGATGCCAATTCAAAGTTAAATATGGCAACCAGAGCAACTATCGGTACAGGTACATGGACAACTACTTCTTTGTCAAGCTTAGGTGTTATGTGGCCAAGAGTAGCATCAGGAGGACCTAACAACAATACTCT
>JAQUPB010000190.1 GCA_029004185.1 Bacteroidales bacterium
GTCTTGTTTCTGAGGATATCTAATACTTCTAAAAATACTGATGTTGCTTGGACTGTGTTTAAACAAAGGTCAATTAGTAAGAACTTGGTTTCTAATTCAATGTTAATATTATGCTGTTCAAACAGAAAATCACCAAATTTATATGGGTATGACGGAAGTTTGTCTGCATAGACTGAAAGCTCAATGTTTGGTAGTTTTTTTTCTGCTAACTTCTGTGCGTAAAATGCTTGTATTTCCTGAAGAACTATTAAGCCAAAAAATAATTTGTCAGTTCGATTATCAATTTCTATTTCATTAACTGCCAATTTTTGCACTTTGCCATCCAAAGGAATTTCTTCAACCCTTAAATGTCGTTTAAAAAGTTTGATTTGGGAATAATCAATTTCAAAGACAGCATTTGGGTCTCCGCAATATAGGTTATAGTATTTTCGGAATTTGTTAATTGTTTCACCATATTTATCTCTATCTAACGGAATTGAAATTGTTTTTCCTTCCCCATTTGAAAATACTCTTGTCAAAGCGACAACATCCCTCAACCAAAGTGAGAAACCAAATATTGAAGAAATTGTCGTTATGTCTTGAATATAATGACAGTATTCGTGTATGAATGCTGGAATGTCTTTTTGCTCAAAAAATCTGTCTGCAATGTCTAAGTTTGTAATGTCTGTTGAAAATGTTCCGGCTTTATAAGCGGCAAAATTATGTAGTCCCATAGTTTAATTCATTAATAGCTCTATCTTTTTGGTATGACGCACAACATTTTTATGGATACACCTTCGGTTTTCTAATTTTACAAATTCGTATTTTATGAAATATATTTGATAAACATTATGTGTTTTTAAAAAGCTTGCAAAACAAAGATAATTAAATTTATAGGGGATGTCAAGGAATATTTGACTTTTTAAGAAAAATCAATATTTTGTACTAAAGAATAGTATTAATTTGTACTATGTCGTTTTTATGAGATCAAGTGCAAGAGTTGTTTGCTTTCTTTTGGTTTGCAAACCCGAGAGAGAAGTTAAAACATAGCGTGCATTAGGTTGTGCGTGACGATTGGTTGAATGCCCTAATATTTTTAATTCTAAAATTATTAATATTCGTATGTTTTTATTGCATTTTTTCGTAGAAATTGATAGTAAACAATTAAGAAAAATATTATATTTGTCTTTAAATAAAAATGGCTCAGATTACAAATCCAGAACAGTTTGAGCATAAATGATACATGCAATTCGTTTTAATACCATAGGAAATAATGCAAACAATAACAAAAGAACAATTATTTGGGCAACTTGACTTCAAATCACTTGATAAAAACCCTGATTTCAAAGAAGACAGCGTTAGAGAAGTTATCATTCTTCCTATTTTAAAACAACTTGGTTATGCACAAAAAAATATTATTCGCAGCAAGACGCTTAAACATCCATTTTTGAATATTGGTAGTAATAAAAAAATTCCAATTAAACTTATTCCTGATTATTCGCTAAAAGTAGAAGAAAATTATGCGTGGATTCTTGATGCAAAATCACCGAAGGAAAAAGTTACAGACAGCAACAATATTGAACAAGTTTATTGTTATGCGACACACCCCGAAATTAGAAGTACTTATTTTGCTTTGTGCAATGGATTGGAATTTGTACTCTACCGTAGAGAACAAACAAATGAACCTGTTTTATATTTTGCAATCAATGAAATTGAACATTACTGGGAAAAGATGAAAATGTTTTTATCACCTGACAGTTTTCAGATTGGTAAAAATTTTAGTTATGACACAACAACTGCAACTGCAAAACCAAAAGGTTTTGATTATAGTAACAGACCCTTGCTTGAAGAAATACCTGTTAAAAAACAAGCAGCAAAAAGACACTTCGGGGTTCACGGTTATTTTACAAAACAAACTTGGAATGTTGTTGCTGAATATATTAAAAATTTCAGCAAGCCAGAAGATATGGTGCTTGATCCGTTTGGAGGAAGTGGAATTACAGCAGTAGAGGCAATGATGAATGATAGAAAAACAGTACATATTGATTTAAACCCGATGTCAGTTTTTATGGTTAGTTCTCTTATCGCTCCAATCAAACTAAATGAATTAGTTGAAGCATTTGATAGGGTTAAAGCAGCATTCCTAAAAGACGCACCTGAAAAAGAAAATGAAATAACAAATACATTAAAAAAATATCCTTATCCTAAAGGATTTGTTTTGCCTAAGGGTTCAGATGTAGAAACAATTGAAGGTTTATTTACCAGTAAACAACTCGCACAACTTGCGTTATTAAAACATCTTATCAAAAAAGAAAAAAATGAAAATATAAAAAGATCATTACTGCTTTCTTTTTCAAGTAGTATAAATAAATTTAATAGAACTTTTCATTACACTAATAGCGAAGGTGGTGGAGACAGTGGACCTTTCAGGTATTACCGTTATAGAATTGCTCCATTTCCCGGACAACTTGATTTAATGGATATATTTGAAACTAAGTTCAAGAAAGTTTATGCAGCAAAAAAAGAAATACAATCTAAAATAAATGAAACAACAATAAACAACGCTATAATAAAAAAAGGAACAGCTACAAATTTAAAATGGATACCAAAAGAAAGCGTTGATTACATTTATACTGACCCACCTTATGGAAAGAAAATCCCATATTTGGATTTATCAGTTATGTGGAATGCTTGGCTTGATTTGGAAGTTACAGAAAAAGATTACGAACAGGAAGCGATTGAAGGCGGAGAACATCATAAAACAAAAGATGATTATAATAAAATGATTGCAGATAGCATAAAAGAAATGTATCGGGTTTTAAAATTTGATCGTTGGCTTTCTTTTGTTTTTGCCCATAAAGATCCTGAGTTTTGGCATCTTATTATTGAAACAGCAGAGCAATGTGGCTTTGAATATGTTGGCGCAGTTCCGCAGAAAAATGGACAATCAAGTTTTAAAAAAAGACAAAATCCTTTTACGGTTTTATCGGGACAACTTATTATAAACTTCAGGAAGGTTCGTAATCCAAGGGCAATAATGAAAGCACATTTAGGAATTGATATAACAAAAATTGTTTTGCATACTATTGAAGCCATAATTGCAAAAAATAATGGAGCGACACTTGAACAAATAAATGATGAATTAATAATTAAAGGTTTGGAATTAGGATTTCTTGATTTACTAAAAAAAGAATATAGTGACCTTACTCCAATATTAATGGACAATTTTGATTATGATGAAAAAACAGAAATTTTTTCAATTCATAAAGACAGAAAATTTCAATCACATTTAGATGTAAAACTTCGTATACGTTATTATTTAATCAGTTTTTTAACTCGAATGGAAAGAGAAGGAAAGAATCCTACCTTTGATGAAATTGTTTTTAATATTCTTCAACTCCTGAAAAATGGAATTACTCCAGAAAACCAAACAATATTAAAAATACTTAACGACATTGGTGAACATATTGGTCAAGACAGATGGCGATTAATAATTGGGGGTCAACAAGCTTTGTTTCCTGATCATATTGGTCGTGATCAGTAAACTAGTTGTTTGTATTATATAAATTCGAATACATTGTAAGAAGTTAGCAACCTCACAAAACCTCTTAGATTATACATGTTGCTAATAAAGCGAATAGGCTACTCTACTAATTTGCTAAACTCATCTAAATTTTCGGGATAAGCAATATAATCATTACCCATGTATCTTTTCATGATAAGTCCTTTTGAACGTCCTAATTCTGTAATTTTGTCTCCATCAATAAAACCATCTTTTTGCATCAAATTTATAATCTCTGTCAGAGAAATACCAAGCGATTTAGATAATTGAGAGGCGGATAATGTTTTACTCGAAGTTTTTGAAACCGTTTCAATTTGCGGAACTTTTGTTTCTTGTTTTGAAAATGGTATGTTCTCGAATTTTGGAGCAGTTGAAAAATTGTCTACTACAACTTTAAAACCACTTAATTTTTTCCCACCAAAGACACCTTGAATACCACCTTTCTCAACTATGATTGGTTTAGTTTTATATTTTAATTCGGAATTTTCAAATATTGACTGAAATTCTTCAATTGGATCAACTTCTTTTTCTTTTCCAAAAACACCTTGTCTTACTTTTTCAACACCCTGATAAATTATATCGTCTGAACTATCCATAACTTTACCTATTAAACCTTTAGAAGCGTATTTACAAATAACTCCAACCTCAATATTATTTGCTAAAGAATAGTTATATAAATTCAAGCTTGTCATAATGTATTTAAAGTCATTTTGATAAAACTTGGCATGAAGTCTATCGTTATACCTAATCTCAACATTCGGAAATTGTTTCAAAAAATCAAGACTATCCTTTTTGATACTTTTATAATAATTATCTTCATTTTTTCCGAAAAGAATTAGCAATTCAAAATCATGCTTTGCTTTATGCTCATTTAATGCGCCTTGAATTCTTTTGTCCAAGTCAATAAAAGGGGAAACAAGGAGTAAGCTATTTTTTGCTTTTTTAATCAAGTCTTCTAAGGCAGCAATTAATTGATTATCGAAAAGAAATTTTACTTCTTCCATAATGTTATATTTTAAATATTCATGCTTTTATTCAAGAACAAATTTATAAATAATTACTTACATTATCAAAAAGCGGAGCGTTAGCAAAATTGCAGCTCTTTTGCGAGCTTTGGTTTGTGTGTTTGCATGTGTGGCTTGCAAATGTGCTGCAATGAGAGATAGCAAACCGCCGCAGGCGAAAAGAGCGTGGGGGTAAAAATTTAAACATTTCGGGAAGGGAAGTGTGTTGGATTTTTTTTATTTTTTCTTTCAGTCAAGAAATAGTCAAGTTATATTTTTTTTTCTTTTCTTTAAATATTTTATTAAAAGTTCTTGTCGTTATGATTTTTTTTGAAGCTTGTGCCCAACGCTCGGTGGTTGCATGAGCCGCCGAGTTATTCGCACAAATATATCAAAATATAATGAACTAAAAAAACTTGCGGTTGTATCTACCGGCACGAAACGGCGGTTGATGCAACCACATGTTGGGGGCAGTATGGTTTTATTTATTTTTTTTCTTCTGTCTTCGCGACAATTGTTTTTGTTACTTCTCTTAATTCTTTAAATGTCATCGTCGATAATGTTTCTTGCCATTTATTGTCTGTCGGTTGTTGTTTCAGTTTCAAAAGCGGATTGTTTTCCGAATATTTTTTTCCTTTTTCAGGTATCCACTCAAGCAAGTCATTTGGTTCACAAACTAAAATGTCACATAGCAATTCAACATGGTCTAATCTAAAAACGCGTGTTTTACTATTCAGAATACTTGTCGCAGAATGTGGAGAGAGTCCAGCTTTAACTAAAAATGTATAGGGCTTTTCTATCCCTCTTACTTTAAATATTGGTGTCAAGTTAAGTGTCAGCATACTTTTTGTGTCAAAAATACAAAATAAGTTTCAAATATCCCAAATTCATATTCAAATTATCCAAACGCTAATTCAAATTCTCAAAACGCTAATT
>JAQUPB010000191.1 GCA_029004185.1 Bacteroidales bacterium
ATTAATGTTATTGGTACTAATAGTGCCTTCATTACATAAGGAAGATATTCCTGAAATTACTAAGTTTCCGTTAATCGTTCCTGAATTGCAGAATTTTGACTGTGAGCTGACCGTAAGGGTTCCGTTTAACACAGCGGTGGTATCAGCGCACCATGTTTTAAATGCAGGTACAGTTACGTTTCCGTTTATAACGCCCCTTAATGTGGAATCGCATGTTGGACAAAGCGTACAGGTTTGAGAGTAAGCACCATTATTAAAGATGAAAATAAAAAATAATCCGCAAAGGAAGATTTTTAATAAAATAATATTCTGTTTCATGGTCAAAAATATTTTTTTGTTAGTTATAAAAACCATCAAAAATTAATTTTGCAAATTTAGGAAGATATTTTGCAAAATTCAATTTTTTAATAAAAAAACAATAAAAAAATAAGACCAAAATTTTTTTGCCGAATATTTATAAAAAAAACCACATATAAAAAATGTGGTTTTCTGTTATGGGTATGATTAAAAAATTCTATCTTTCTACATGCACGTAACCATGGAAATCATAGATTTTATCATCTGTAGCTTTTGCTTTTATAATGTAATAATAAACGCCATCTGGGTGATTCCGCGGGTCCCATCCTCCGTCAATGTCATTTGTTTCAAACAATTTTGTACCCCATCTGTTATAAATTACCATGCTGAATTCCGTGAAATTTCCGGTATATTTTACTTTGTATATTTCATTTAATCCGTCATGATTAGGAGTTACAACATTAAACACTTCAATTTTCGACGGGTTTATTACTTCCACAATTAATACGTATTCTTTCTCGCATCCTTCAACAGAAGTAACTATAAGCGTTATTGTGTATGTTCCTGTTTTTTCATAAATGTGAACCGGATTAACGAGACTGCTTGTAGAACCATCACCGAAACTCCAGTGGTAGATTAATCCGGGAACACCATTCCAGTTAAATAAAAATAAATGTGTTATTAATGCTTTCACTGTATCTACCGAAGGATTTCCGTTGGGATAAATGTTTATATTATTTATTACAACGGTTTTTACAGCGCTACAACCCTCCGCATCAATTACTGTTACCGTATAGGTTCCGGCATGTATGCTGTCGAGGTCTTTTGTTGTTGAGCCGTTGCTCCAGAAATAAGTAAATCCCGGTGTACCGCTAGAGATGTTAATTTTTATTGAGCCGTCGCTTTGTTCACAATATTCATCAGCCGGAGTTTCTGCTATTATGGGATTAGGATTTACCGTCATTACTGCCACTGCAGTATTTGTACATCCGTTTAAGTCGGTTCCGGTAACATTATAAATAGTAGTAATAGTTGGGCTGATTGTTATTGAACTTCCTGTCATCGTATTACTCCACGTGTATGTATTTGCACCAGATGCATTAATACTTGAAAATACTCCGAAACAAATAGTGTTGCCTGTTGCCGTTACATTTGGCAACGGATTTACATTAACTACTGCAAGTGCAGTGTTGGTACATGTGTTTGCATCAGTACCGGTAACAGAGTATGTTGTGGTTAGAGTCGGATTAACAGTAACTGTGCTTCCTGTTTCTGAATTGCTCCATGTGTAAGTAACAGCACCGCTTGCATTGATATCTGTGACAGCGCCAATGCAGATAGTATTTCCGGTTGCTGAAACATTTGGCAACGGGTTTACATTGACTGTTGTCTCTGCAGTATTTGTACAGCCATTGCCATCAGTACCGGTTACAGTGTATGTTATGGTTTGAATTGGATTAACAGTAACATTGCTTCCTGTTTGCGAATTACTCCATGTATAAGTATTTGCACCGCTTGCATTGATATTTGTTATTGCACCAATGCAGATTGTGTTTCCACTTGCGGTTACATTAGGCAATGGATTAACATTAACTATTGCCTCTGCAGTATTTGTACAACCATTTCCGTCGGTTCCAGTTACGGTGTATGTTGTAGTTGACCCAGGAGTGACAGGTATTAAATTTCCTGTTTGTCCGTTGCTCCAGGTATAAGTATTAGCTCCGCTTGAAGTGATATTAGTGGAAGCACCAATGCAAATAGTATTTCCTAAAGCAGTAACATTTGGTTTTGGATTAATTGTTACAACAGCCTGACCAGTTCCCGTACATCCTGCGGTATTTGCTCCTGTCACATAATATGTAGTGGTAATGCTGGGAGTTACTGTTATATCCGAAGTTAATGCTCCGGTGTTCCATGTATAAGAAACGCCGTTATATGCAGAAACAATAGCTGTTGCTTCAAAACAAATAGTTGGATTTATTGTATTTATTGAAATGTCGGGATTCAGTGTAACAGTTGTTTGCGCCGTGTTTGTACAGCCATTGGCATCAGTTCCGGTAACTGTATAAGTAGCATCGGTAGTCGGCGTAACAACCAAAGGATTACCGATAAACCCTGTGCTCCATGTATAACTGACACCATTGTTTGCAACAACATTTATTGGCGAGCCGGGGCATGTATAACCTCCGGTTGCTGTTATGTTTGGTTTGTTATTTACGATTACTATTGCTTGTGATGTATTGGTACACTGATTCACGTCAGTGCCGGTAACCGTGTATGTTGATGTTTGAGTTGGATTTACAGTTATTGTACTTCCTGTTTCTGAATTACTCCAAGTATAAGTATTGGCTCCGCTTGCATTGATGTTTGTGATAGCACCGGTACAAATTGTATTGCCAGAAGCAGTAACATTTGGTTTGGCATTGACAGTAACAACAGCAGCAGCAGTGTTTGTACAGCCATTTCCGTTTGTACCTGTAACGTTATATGTAACAGTAGAACCCGGAGTGACAGGCAGGGAACTTCCTGTTGCACCTGTATTCCATGTGTATGTTGTTGCTCCGCTTGCTGTTATAATAGTGGAAGCACCGTTGCAAATTGTAGCATCACCTGCCAGAATTGTTGGTTTTGAGTTAACATTAACAACTGCGGTAGCAGTGTTTGTACATCCGCTTGCATTTGTTCCTGTTACGGTATAAGTTGTATTTGTTGTTGGATTAACCGAAATAGAACTTCCTGTTCCTCCTGTATTCCATGTGTATGTTGTAGCGCCGCTGGCTGTAATATTTGTAGAAGAACCATAACAAATGGTTGCGCTGAATGCAG
This sequence comes from Bacteroidales bacterium, assembly GCA_029004185.1. GTDB lineage: Bacteria > Bacteroidota > Bacteroidia > Bacteroidales > JAHJDW01 > JAQUPB01. Next base: position 3,124 of record JAQUPB010000191.1, read on the forward strand.
CAACCGCTGGTTTTGCATTAACAGTTACTACTGCTGTTCCGGTACTTGTACATCCGCCTGCATCCGAACCTGTGACAGTATATGTTGTGGTTATTGTTGGATTAACTGTTATTGCGCTGCCGGTTTGTGTTGTGCTCCACGTATATGTATTAGAGCCGCTGACGGTTATTGTTGCAACATTTCCATTGCAGATAGTGGCATTTGTTGTTGTCAAAGCTGGTCCTGCACCAAGTCCGTTTATATAGAAACTTCCAAGACCATTCCTTACAGAAGATGAAAAATTCCATCTGATTGTATCATTTACACCTGCTGTTCCCTGTCTTGTGCTGAAACTTGCAATTACCGGATTTATGATGCTGTGATAATTTGTTTGACCGGCTTTGTCTGCCATTGTTCCGCTTTCAATTATACAATGACCGATTATTAAGTCCTTATCGGTGGCGGTAACTGTATTTCTTCCTCTGTAAGTTGAAATCGCACTGCCAAGAGCACCGTTATTTGGTAAGGTTGTTGCCGTGTTCACTCCTGAAAACACGTATGCATAAGCTATCGCGTTCATTGAGGTTGGTAATGTTATGCTGATTGTATTTGTACCTGCATCAGGAACTTTAAGATAACATAACATACTGCAATTGTTTCCTGCTCCTCCCTGATGTATGAGGTTGTAATTACGTACCAGTCTTGTGTTGTAATAAATTTTAGTTGAATCTATATTTCCAAGAGGACCAAGTTCTCCTGTGGTTTGCAGAACTACTATTAATAATGTGTTTGACGATGATACGGTTGTGTGGTTCCAGCTGAAAGTAGTTACGCCTGTTTTCACGCCAGAGTTGGATATGCTTTCAACAATAATAGGGCATGAATTAAGAACAATCGGATTACATTTATCGATGGGAGGAGTAGGACTTAAATTGTGTACACAATATGTTATTGTTCCGGATTTCGAACCAGGTGGAATTGAGCCGCCATTCCAGCAAATATCAAGATTGCTTCCGACGTAGGCCTGAGAGCCATCTGATGTTGGGGTGCCGTTAATTACTATCTGGCTGTATAAAGGAGCACCTGTTGATGATATATGGCCATTCTGGCTTAAAGCAAGATTGCGGCAATTCATATATGTGCCGTTTTTTAGTACAACGTTCGCATTCTGCCTTACTGTTGCATCATTGTCAACAATAAGTGCACCCTCAACATTTATTGTAACTCCATTGTCTGCCAAAAAATTACCATAAATATGTAAAATGCCATAATATGTGAGGGATCCGCCATTTGTAAAATTTCCGTTGCCAAGTATTTCAAAACTGCAATAACTGAATATATTTGCATTATTGGACATATTAAAATCACCGAGAATTCTCATTTCTCCGTAATTATAAAGATAAGAACCGTTAGATATATTTAGTAGACTTGTATTTATAAAACCTTCGTTGCATAATTTTCCGCTTCCAACAATTGTTACATTCCCGTTAATTGTTCCTGTGTTGCAAAAATTAGATGCGTTGGAAACAGTAACACTTCCGTTTAATACCGCTCCGGCACTTATGCAATATGTTTTGGTTGACGGAACATTAATATTGCCATTGTGGATTCCTGTAATAGTGGAATCGCAGGTTGCACAAATAGTACAGTTTTGTGCGTATGTAAAATTTATTTTTTGGGATAAAAAAATAAATAATAAAACTGTAAGAAGTTTATATGTTTTTGTTTTCATATTCATAAATTGAATTTTATAATAAGTTTATTCTTCTCATAAATGAATTAATATGAATAGTTTTTTCATAATAAAATAAAAGGATAACAAAAGTACAAAAATTTATTGAAATTATTTCAAAAATGTCTTATAAAAATTCTTATGATGAATTAATTGAAGTGCTTTCACAGATAGAAAAAGATTTTTGCTCTCGATAAATTATATGAAATAAAAAAACCGTTCAATTTATAATGAACGGTTTTTTTATTGTCATAAGGATTTATCTTTGAACATGCACATACCCTGTAAAGTCATAGGTTTTGGCATCAGTAGCAGTTGCTTTAATTATGTAATAGTAAACCCCATCAGGGCAATCGCGTGCATCCCAGCCGCTGTTTATGTCGTGGGTTTCGTAAAGCAGCTGACCCCATCGGTTGTAGATGAGCATTGAAAAAGCCGTGAACTCACCCGTATATTTTACCCTAAACACATCATTAAGTCCGTCTGCATTGGGAGTAGTAATATTGAACACTTCGATGCTTGAAGGATAAAGGACTTCAACATAAA
>JAQUPB010000192.1 GCA_029004185.1 Bacteroidales bacterium
CTATGCAATTCGATACTTACAGGATGGTTATCCTTTAATACCACGCTGTCGAAAAAATAAGGACTCTTATAATATCTCATCAGAATTTCTTTTGCTTCATCCTTAATAATCGGTGGCAGCTGAAACATGTCGCCGATAAAAAGAACCTGAACACCGCCGAATGGTTTTCTGTTTTTACGCACAAACTGCAAAGCAACATCAACGGCATCGAGCATATCGGCACGCACCATGCTTATTTCGTCAATAATCAGCAGTTCCAGCTCGTTAAGCACATTGCGCTTTTCTTTGCTGTAATGAAAATGTTTTATCAAACCACTTCTGTTTACTGCTATATTCGGGTCAACAAAATCGCCGGAAGGGATAAAACCCAATAAAGGCAAACTGAACATTGAATGAATGGTAACTCCGCCGGCATTAATGGCGGCAACGCCGGTTGGCGCAACGACTATCGATTTCTTCTTTGATTTATTTACAAAATATTTCAGAAATGTGGTTTTTCCGGTACCTGCCTTCCCGGTTAGAAAAAGAGATTTTCCGGTATTCTCAACCAACTCATACGCTAAATCAAATTCGTAATTTTCCATTCAGGGTGCAAAGTTACAAACTTCTACCACTGTGTCAAGCACATTTTAGAATTCGCTTTAATATTTTTAGAATTTGATGGGAAGTTTTTAGAATTCGTAAAAAAAGAAGCCACAGATTATTCGCAAACTTAATTTTATTATAAAGGAGCTCATGATATCGCTTCGCTATGTTCACAGATTACAAAAAGAGTAATTTATAATCTGTGAATCTGTGGCATATTTTTTTTTGTAAATATTATTATTTTTCCGTTACATATTTAACGCCGAAAAAAAACACCTTCTGCTCACCATTGCTATTAACGCCATGCCATTCACCAATTTCAGTATTCGTAAAAGAATTTTTGCTTAAGTCAAATTTTCCGATTTCTTTTTTTGAAGTATCGAGTAATATAACAATTCCATTACTCCCTCCAAAGTAAACTTCACAGTCCGCAGTATGCTGATGAATCGGAATTTCCTTTTCGGCTTTTATCGCAACAAAAGCTGTAAGAGTACCACCAATTCCCCTGATTTTATTCTGAATATCCTTTGGAGTTTCATTTAAACTCAGATTATTTACTTCAACTCCTTCAAAAATCTTGTGCTTTTCGAATTGTTCCTGTAATTTCCTGTTTAAATAAACTTCTTCTTCCGGAGTTAAAACGATTTCTCCGATGTGGTTCAAAGAATTCCCTTTTGATTGTCCGCAACATTGTTTTTCTGTTTGCATATTTTTTATTTTTTAAATAAATTTAAATATTGTTTTTCTGTTATAAATTTTATACCTGATAAAACTTATTTCTGCATATTTTTCTTTCAACGTCATCAATGCTACCAAAGATAATTATTTTTAATTCGTTATATTAATCTTACCAGTATAGAAATATTCTTCACCAAGTTTTACATGGATGAAATAAATGCCTTGTATTAATGTTGCCGGCAAATTTATTTTGTGCAAATTTTCATCTTTTGCACCAAAAAATTCCTGTTTATAACACATTTGACCGGAGCTGTTATAGATATATACAATTAAAGGTTTCTCCACATGATGTTCGTTGTAAAAACTCAAATTGATAATATCTTTCGCAGGGTTTGGATACAAAGTGATTTTTTTATGATTGTACTTGCAATAGATAATAATTATTTTAAACTCTTCGGATTTACCATCAAAATCGGTTTGTTTTAGTTTATAATATGTATCGTGCAACATTGCTTTTTCATCTGTAAATTCATAATACAAAACATTGTTGCTGTTTCCGGCACCCTTAACCTTACCTGCAACAACCCAATTAACACCATCGTTGCTTTTATATAAAGTATAATAATCATTATTTATTTCAGTAGCAGAAGCCCATTTCACAACAACGCCCGAATCCTGTCCGCACTGTGCATTCAAATACAATAAATCTATCGGCATAGGTCCGCTATTTATTGTCAGTGCAAATCCGTTAAGAGATAAACTATTTAATGTAAGAGTATTTCCGGAAGCTGATGCATATCTGAAACTCACATTATATTTAGTATTAGCAATTAAGTTTTTTGCCAAACCTATTGATGCTCCTGATTCTTTATCTGTACTGCCACTTAAATATTGTTTTTGATTTAATCCGTCAAGAATTGAATTATCAACAAAAACATCAAATACTGGTGAATTTGTTTCGGCACCGGCATTAAAAGCATATTGGGCATGAATAAACAAATCCGTATTAACCTGAGGTGTAACCGAATTAACAAGAGCATCGGACAACGAAGAACTTGAAGTAGAAACTCCTGTTGCTGTTCTGTTAAATACGGGAAACACACCTTCATCGGTTCTAAATGAAACAGCAACAATGTTAGCAGTTTCGGTTTCTATAGTGCTTGAAGAAGAAGTTCTTCTGTGAGCTATGCGAAAATAATAATCTCGCGCAGTACTATTGTCGGGCAAAGTACCAACAAGACTAATGATAGCTCTATCACTTGTACTCGACATTTCTCTTTCAACTGAAGGGCTCATATCCGTCCATGTTCCTGAAGAACCATTTTTATATTGCAATTTCCATTCTGCAGACGAAGCTGTGCTGAAACTTGTTGTTCTGGTTTCCAATGAAGCGGCAACATAAAAACCACCTGCTGCAGATGATTTAATTACAGTTGTTTCACTTCCTGTCACCGCATCCCATGTAGAACTCATTGTTACAGGCGAACTAACTCTTTTTAGTTCATTCTTCAATTGCACCGATGCACTTTTTAATGCCACAGCTACAATAGCCGCATTGGTTGTCAGGGTTCTGGCTGTAGTATTAAATGAATGTTGAAAAACATAAGTTCTGTTTCCGGAAAAAGCTCTTACATCAAAAATATAAACCACAGAACCGATTCCAAAATCAGTACTGCCGGGATTAGAAAGACTTTTACGAAAAACCCCGCTATTGATATTTGTTGCATCAGCATTGTCGGCAATTCTGTAACTTGCCTCCCTGACATCTGCACCAGACGAAGTCATACTTGCCTCAAAAGATGCAACTACAAGAACATAATTAACTCCAGTTACATCAATCGTAACTGATGCGCCGGCGACATCAGCATATGTACTGCTTTTTGTTGAAGCGCTCCCTGTTGCCGAAACAGCATTTAAAATTTGAGCTTCTGAATAATTTTTTATCCCTGAAACAAAAAAGAATAAAACAGAAAGCAGAACACCGGTATAATTTTTTTTCATGTGTTTAAATTTAATTAATTGGATTTTACTTTTGACGAATTGCATGTATGGATATTTCATATCAAGAAATTTAATCAGAATTTCAGTTTTTACTTTTATTCAGTACCACAGGGTATTTCGAATATCTTATTTCAAGTCATCTTAATTATATTAATATTAAGTTTTCATTATTTTGCCTCATTATTCACAAATATAATTAATATGTTTTATTTATAAAAAAAAGATTTCTTTCTTTGATTTTTAGCTATATTAATTTATTTTTGTATAAACAAAATTCTATTTATTAACTTAATCTTCATTACTATGAAAAAACTTCTACTTTTCTTTTTTGGTGTTCTTTTAATAACATCAAACAAAACAATCAATGCCCAGGAAAGCGACACCTTGTATCCTTCAGCAAACGGATGGGTTAGCACTATGGGTGGCGGCTTAGGCATGAATGCTTTTATTAAATTCAATATTTCCACAATTCCTTCAAACGCTATTGTTGACAGTGTTAAACTTCAATTATATGCAATCATTAAATCAATAGGATGGGATGGAGACATTAAATTTATAAATGTACATAACCAAAACTGGGATGAAACCTCAATACAAAACTCTCTTTGGGATTCAACACGCTCCGATACTATTTCACAGCCAATGCTTTCATTCGGAACCATTGTGCCCAACTGGGCTTCTTCCTCTGACATAAAACAAATATTCCTGAGAGATTTTTTTAATAACCATAACAACAACACAATACTGCTCAAAGACCCTGATGACGGAACGATGGGACCGGGTATGGGTGACTCAATTATTTTTCATTCAAATGATACTCTTTTATGCGGAAACTTTCTATTTAACGAACATATAATTTTTGCACCCCGCGGATATATCGACCAAACAAAAAAACCACGATTATTAGTAAATTATACTTTATTAAATGCCACTTCAACTTCTATTTGTATAGGGAACACAGCAACAATTTCGGCAACGGGTGCTTTATCATACAACTGGTCTGCAGGAGGAACAACAAGTTCAATAACTGTCAACCCGACAGTAACAACAACATATATTGTGACCGGCACTAATGGGAGCGGCTCAACAAATACAGTGTCAGCAGTTGTTACCGTTTATGCTTTGCCAACAATAAGTGTTAATAGTCCCACAATTACACAAGGACAATCTGCAACATTATGTGCAAGCGGTGGTACAACATACACATGGAGTCAGGGAGAAACAGGCTCCTGCATAACAATTACTCCCTCTGTTACGATTACATATACTGTAACCGGCACTAACGGAAACGGATGTACCAATACTGCAAATTCAGTTATTACGGTAAACCCTACTTCCACCAATAATTTAATTGAAAACAATGGCAAACCGGTAATTTACCCTAATCCTTTTAATAAAGAAGCAACATTAACAACCGAAAAAGACTTGGTAAATGCAAGATTTGTTGTTTACGATATTTCAGGCAAAGAAATGATTGTAAAAAACAATATTTCAGGAAACAATATTAAAATCGAAAAAGGAAATCTGAACAGCGGAATTTATTTCTTCCGCATATCCGATAATTCAGGCTGTTTAGTAAAAGGAAGATTTATTATTGAATAAACAAAAAAAATATTTTACAATAAAAAAGCAAAGCATTCATTAAGGTGCTTTGCTTTTTTATTTCTCCCAATTCCAGCCTAACAACTTTTTACTAATTATATTCATCCCAGCTTTTTATAGCAATATCATCAATTTTCATTTTGCATATTGCAATTATAAAAGCTTTTGCGAGCCGCGAATTTGTAATAAGCGGAATATTATAATCAACGGCATTTCGCCTTATCAGGTAATCGTTGTTAAGTTCAGTTGCCGAAAGATTTTTAGGAATATTAATTACAAGGTCGATTTTCTTTTCACGCAGATAATCGAGCGTGTTTGGTTTTTTATCTTCATCGGGCCAATGCAAAGCTGTTGCTTCAACTTCATTTTTTGCCAGAAATTCCTGCGTGCCTTTTGTGGCAAAAATTTTATATCCTTTTTCAGCGAGCAGTTTAACCGCATCAAGAATAGCAACCTTATCTTCAATAGGACCTGTTGAGAGTAAAATATTTTTTTCGGGAATAG
>JAQUPB010000193.1 GCA_029004185.1 Bacteroidales bacterium
TCATTCAGCTTCTCGTTTTGTTCAATTGAAAGCTTTTTTTGTTTCCTGATATTCCATGCTTTTTCGGACAATGACCTCATTCTGTATTCTTTTGAACTTTTTGCTACGGTGAAGTAATGCAGGAAAGCCGAGAAACCACTATCCCAAACAATGGTTTTGATTCCTTTTTTTACTGATATGAAAACAATAGGTGCATAATCAACATAAACTCCATGCGATGTATATACACTGTGCGGATTATGTTTGTTAACAACTATTTCTGCAATATGAGTATTTACCAGACTTGCATAAAAATATTTCCTGTATATTCTCTCATGTTCTGGCTTTAGGTCTTTATTTTCGACTATAAATCCTTTCATATATCGACTGAAAGAAGTCCAAGCCAGATCTCCAACATTAATATTCAGATATTCGTAATTTAATATATTTTTAATTTCAATGTTTTCAGACAGAGATTTTAAATCTTTTTTTGTTTTGCTATCAATGTATGACGATGCAAGAGAATAATCAAGGTTATATTTATATGCTGTTTCTTTCATATAAGTCAAACATTGCTTACACCTTTTTCCCCAATCTTCAAGTTTCTCATTTTGCTCTAATCCTCTCTGAATACATGCTTCGGATATATCATCGCAAATTATAAAATGTGTTTTGTAACCTCTGAGATTTAACGCTTTAGAAAGAATGCCATTTCTCATGAGAATCCCATAAAGCCCTCCGAATTCCCAGCACAAAATTATATTTGAATTATTTTTGATAGCATTTTTTTTAACAAACAACCTCAATTTATTTCTGAATTCATTTGTTACTTTGTGTTTCTTATATTTTTCATATATTTTAATAATCATATTTAATAAAATTATTTTTTCAAATAACTTTATTAACTTTATATATGTCCTGTATATTAGTCCTGTCATAATAAAAATTAATCCGATTAATTACATCTGGTTTTTTTTAGATTCATACAAAAATAACAAAACCTGAAGAATTAACAAACAGAATGCTTAATCTTCAATGTCTTTATATAACTATAGATAAATTGATTTTAAAACTATTTAAGTCGAACTGAAAAAATTAAAGTCTCACGTGGGTAACATTAACATCCCTTATAATATATGGTTTGGAAATTGAAAAACCTGATTTTATCATTTCGAGATTTGACTCAACCTCAAGAATTGTTCCATTAATATCCCAGACATCGTAACTTATTCCACCTACTTCATTATCCCAGATATTCAAATATAATCCGTACAAATTGGGACCCAGATCCCTTATATCAAAATCAAAATAAAATTCGCCTTCACCTTCAACATAATCAATAACATTAGTATTGAGATTAGCGCCATAAATGCAAAATTTTTCGTTGTCTTTTGCATCTCTTAAATAAAATCCGATTTTAACATTTTCGATTTTTTGTTCAGCAAAATACTTTGCATAAATCCGTATTTTTTCTGTTCCGAATTTTACGGAATTAATTTTATTATTTTCCATGTCGCAAAATGCAACTTCGGAAAACCTTACTTTGCCATTTCCTCTTCTATAATTAAATTCTTCTTCTGTAAGCTTAACACCTTTATTGTATTTATTTATCAAAACCTGTTTTATGTGTTCGGTATTCTGTTTGTTGTATTCAAGAAATACTTTATCAACTTCATCAATAATAACAACTCTGCCATGATCCATCAAAATACCTCTTGAGCAAATTGCTTTTACTGAACCTTCGCTGTGCGAAACAAATACTATCGAAGTGCCATTTCTTTTCAGCTCTTTTATTTTCTCGAAACATTTATACTGAAAATTATAATCACCAACTGCCAGAACTTCATCTATCAGCAGAATATCGGGTTGGCAATGTATGGCAATTGCAAATCCAAGCCTAACTGTCATTCCGCTCGAATATGTGGCAACAGGCGCATCTATGAATTCTTCAATATCGGCAAAATCTATGATTTCTTCTAATTTCGATTTTATTTCAGATTTTGACATACCTAATATCGTACCATTGAGAAATATGTTTTCCCTTCCGGTCATGTGGGGATGAAAACCTGCTCCCAGAGCTATCAGCGAGCCGATTCTTCCTTCAATGGTGATTTTGCCTTTATCGGGAGGGAAGATACCATTTAATAACCGCAGCAAAGTTGTTTTACCCGAACCGTTTTTCCCTATTAATCCGATTATTTCACCTTTCTTTAATTCAAAATTAATATCCTGTAAAGCCCAGAATTCGCCTTTTCTGAGTTTGTCCGAATCATGCTGAATTCCAATGATGCTTCTTCCTATATTAATGGTTCCATAAAGCATACTCCTTCTCAGATTGCTGCAGAATTTCTTTGAAAGCTTTTCTACTTTTATTACAGTTTTATCATTCATTACAATAATTATTTATTAAAAAAATAATTAAATAACATAAATCTTATATTAAAAATCTAAAACAGGATAATTCTTTTTCGGGATTAAATTATTTTTTAACAAAAAGTCTGTAAATCTAAACATCTTTAAATCATTATAACGCCTTGAAATTATTTGCAGCCCAAAAGGTAATTGATCCGGAGATATGAATTTTGGTACATTCACAACCGGTAGATGCAACAATGTCCACATAAGAGCCGGATCGGGTTTCTCGCTTATGTTTCTTCCGGGAGCTTCCCCTGCTGTACTTAGAGAAATCATCACATCATAATTTTTCAAAATGTCATCCATTTTTCTGCACAAAACTAATTGTTCTTCAAGTGCATCGAGATATTGCTGGTTTGAAATATTATTTCCTTTTACGATTAATTCATTCATAACCGGAGAAACCAGTTCAGATTTTTTGAACTCTTCTGCAAAATAATAAGAAAGAGTTTTGTTATATATCGTTGCATGAATTTCATGTATTCCTGAAAATTCATCAGGAGGTATCAGTTCTTCAATTTTGACATCAGAAATATTTGATAAATCATTAACAAATTTATTAATTGATGACTTTGCATAATCTTCAGCAAATTCCCATGTATGAGTTTTACAAAAAGCTACTTTCCATGGACGTTTTGCAGGCTTATCTATTCTGTCCGGTTCTTTAAATTCACGGTAACTAATTGGATAGTTGGGACCATGAACACGAAGAGCCTCAAAAACACGTTGTAAATCTTCATAAAAAATGCTGAAAAACCCAATCGTATCCAAACTATCTGTGGTTTTCAACATGCCTGTTCTTGGTATCAGCCCGAAAGAAGGTTTGCATGCATAAATCCCGCAATAACTGGCAGGTCTGATAATAGAGCCTGCGGTTTGTGTTCCGAGTGATACAGGCACTGTACCTGTTGCAATAGCCACAGCAGAACCACTTGAAGATGTACCGGGTGTCTTGCTGATGTCATGCGGGTTTAAAGTTTCATTCAAAGCATGAACGGCAAATTCTGCGGTAACAGTCTTTCCCGGAATAATTCCGCCGGCTCTTTTAATATTAAAAACTGCTCTTGCATCATTGCCGGGAGTAAAATCTTTCCACAACGGGCTTCCCATTTGTGTGGGAAAATCAATTGTATTATAAATATCTTTTATGCCAACCGGAATCCCTTCCAAAAGACGCAATTCCGAATCTTTATCTATTCTCTTCTGTACTTCTTCATATTGTTTTTGAATAAATGTTTTGTCAAAAGAAACCCACGGGAAATATTTATTTTGATATACATCATAGTTATTAAATAAAGTATCCAAAATATCACGTGTGCTTATTTTTTTTTCAATAAGCATTTTATGAATTTCAGCTATTGTATTATCCGAAAATAGTTGTGTCATAAAAATCTTTCCTAATTCTTTTCTCTTGGATCTTTTCTGTTTCTGTGTTTCTCTAATAACTGCTCTACATATGGTTTGATTACTTCGGCATTCTTATGGGTTTTATTTTTTATTTTCAAATCTTCATTTTTAATTTTATCCATACGTTTCTTTTTCATAATTTCATAAAACTCATCTTCCGTATAACCTGTAATTTTCAGGTAATATTCCAATGCTTCCGGTATTTCAGTATCATATTTGTTTATTAATTCAAATCCTTCGTCACGTGAAAGTAAACCATTCCGTACATCAATACTTGCATGCCATGAAGCTCTTCCATAGCCCCGTTTTAAGAAACATGTAAAATCGTGAACTCCCGGCATCATGCATTCTGCGCTTTTATACCCTTTGTAAGTTTTTTCTATTTCAGTTTCTTTCCAGTTAAAATTATCACGAACAAATTCAGTATGCCGTTCATCATCCCAAAATATATAGTTTCCCAGATGTATTCCGAAAACACCAACCTTTTCAATTTCTTCGGCTGAAGGAATAACAAATGGCTGTAAATCCTTTTCCGTGATATCTTCATCAAGTATCTCGTCCCATCTTTTTTTGCCTGACATTTTCAGCCAATAATCCCTGTCAAACTTTAACTTTTGATTTTTATATGAATCTTTGCCTGAGAAATCTGCTGCAGACTCGCCCCATACAAGTAAGGGTATTTTATATGCTACAGCCATTCTGAAAACAAAAGCAGGGGGTCCTGAGTGACAAGTCCAGCATGAATCACCAATTGCCTCCAGAGATTTTCTTGCCAGTTTATTTACTAATTTTCTGTTAGGAGTGAAAATAACATGATCAATATTAAAAACATCAAGCAGATTTTGTAAATTATACCAGCCGGTTTCGCTATACCAGCTGTGATTAAATGTTACACCCAATACTTTCATTCCATATACATGGGTTAAAACGTATGCCTGAAACATGCTGTCTTTTCCTCCGCTAAGAGGAAGAATGCAGTCATAATTTCCTCCGGAAGTTGCCTTTGCATTTTCAAGGATTTTACGAAGTTCTTTTTCTCTTTCAACCCAATTAATATGAATTTTTTGTTCAGATGCCTGGCAGGCGGTGCATTTTCCTAATTCATCGAACTGAACACTTTCCTGCGTTTCGGGCATGCAGCATCGGGTACAATATTTGATACTTTCAAAAAGAGGTTTTTGGATTTTCATTTTAGAAATGATTTATTTTTCATTTGTAATTACAGGAAATTTTTTCTTAAGAATTTCAATGTTTTCATCTCCAATATATTTTCTATATATAGCTTCTGATTCATCTTGTCTTTTTGCATTATTAACGATTTCCTTATCAGATGATATTTTCAGCAAAATTTCAACTGCGAATTTTGCCATTTCAGGATAAACTGATGCTCTGAATTTTTCATATGATTCAAAAGATAAATTTAGTATTTTTTTCTCAATTATTTTACCGGAGTCAATCCCTTCATCTATAAGGTGACAAGTTGAAACAACGGGTTGCTGTTCGTACAATTGCCATT
>JAQUPB010000194.1 GCA_029004185.1 Bacteroidales bacterium
TTCGGGCTTTGCAATTTTCAAGAAAGTCATTCAATGCCTGCTGTGAAATTTTTAAATCAGGGCGGTGCATTCTTATCCTGTCAAAATTTGTATGGTCCGATTCGGCAAAATAAATTATGCTTTCGTAGTTTGCAGGTTTCTTGAATGTAACCACACATCTTGTGTCATCCATTTTCTTGTATGTCCAGAAACACCAGCCGGTATTATTTTTTTCAATAAGTTTACGGTATTCCGTTACCCATTCGTCAGTGTTCTCTCCCGATTCTCCCATGTATAAAGGCACATTGTATTTATTTCCGAAATCAATGAACGACTGTATTTCCTCTTGTCTTGGCGGCATCCAGTATTTGTGAAATTCATAAACAGTTTTATCGTCAAAAGGAGGACCGAACACGCTGAAATTTGTGTTCCATTGTGCACCGCCCAAAAACAACAAATGGTTTTTATCAATTTTTCTCACTTCTGATGTCACCCTTTTGTAAAGCAATTCAAGCTTAGGATTCAATGAATCCTTATTATTGAAGAAATGTGCAATGGGCTCGTTCATGAATTCATAACCTATGACAGTAGTGTTATTTTTAAAATGTGTTGCAATATTTTTCCATATTTCAACAAACAAATCCTGGTCTTTAAGGTTTTCAAAAATAAAAGGATAGCCGTAACCATCATCAATGTTGTAACCAGTCTGACCTCCCGGAGCGCAATGCATATCAAGTATTGCCCATAATCCTTCTTTCCTGCACCATTCAACAATGCTGTCAAGATATCTGAATCCGTGATTTGTTTTTTCCATATAAAATTCATCTGTCAGCATACGGTAATTGAAAGGCACGCGAATATGGTTAAACCCGAGTTTTTTAATATACTTAATGTCTTGATAAGTAATATAATTGTTAAGATATTCTTTCCAGAAATCAGCAGCAGCAGATGGGCCTATAAGTTCGCAGAATATCTGATTTACAAGACGCGGTGAATTGAAATTGTTGAATTTGAACATGTATCCTTCGGGAACAAGCCAGTTACCAACATTTATTCCTTTTAAAAATATTGTTTTCCCCTGCGGGTCAATTATTTCTTTTCCTTTTACAGAAAAAAAACCTTGAGCATTAGATAATCCGTAAATGAATATCAGAAGTAAAATTATTTTTGGTTTTTTAAATATTGTCATAATTTATTTTTAAAATCATTATTGTCCGGTTAAATTTTAATTTCGTACCTACGGCACTTAAAATTTTTTTATAATTAATTATTTTACCATAATTCCGTACCTATGGTAATTTTATAGCCTTGTTAAAAGCGACATATAACTCCGCACTCAAGTTGGTTTTTTAGCCTCGTCAGAGGCGACATTATGGTAGAAAAAAATAAATTGCAGAATGAAGCCCTGTAAGGGCGACACATAAAGCAATGTATTAAAAACAGACTCATTTAACATATTTTAAAAGACATTAGTGAAAAAATTATATTTATTTTACATTTCCGGCATCAGCCAAACCTCTATTTTCAATATGTTTCCTGTTTTGGCGAAAATAAGCCGGCTTGTATTTTCGTCAATAGTATGACCTGAAATTTTACCTGCAGAACCGTCCTTTTTAAAAATCCTGATTTTCTTTTCATTCGAAAGAACATATTTTATTGGAATCTGGCAATAAGTAAAACCAAGTGTTCCGGCCTCCATGGATATTTTCTTTTTATTTCCCGTTACATCAAAATATATTAATTCACCGGCTTTTTTCAGAAATTCTTTTTTTCTTAAAAGCAGAGGAACAAATGATATTATTCCTTTGTGCACTCTTATTCCAAGTTCGCCAAGTCGTGAAATTATATCTTCCTTAACCTGTCCTGTCATTCCCGGCTGTTGTGCTCCTGCATGTCCCGGAGTATGCGAATAAGGATCGGAAGGAAATGCACCATATGCTTCGGGAGTTTTGTTCATTCCCAAACCTTCGCGGATGTCATAATAATGACCGGCAAGAGATGAAAGCATATTTTTATCTGCACCATTTTCAAAAGCACTGAAAAAAGATTCTTCAACGGCAAGAAGAAGTTTGGAAACCATATGCCAGTATATGCATCCCAAACCTTCATATTTGTAAAATGTTCCTGAGCGTCCCGTGAAAGCCCTGTGGTTAAATATTTTTTCGAATATTCCGGTAATAAGTTCCTGTTCCTTTTTTACTAAAACTTCATATTTTTTTTCTTTCGACAATTCATATAAAGATTTCTTTATATGTTCTGCATTATTAAATGAGCCGTTGAAATGTACAACTCCGTTTATATCTTTTTCTACAAGTTTCTTGTTTCCTTCGTCAATAAGCTTTTTCAGCAATTTTGATTTTTTAAATTCTGATGTAGGAATATTATTTTTTTCAATAAAACGCGGTAACTGACGGTCGGGATATAACATATATGAATGCTGGTCTTCCCTGAACATCGCACTTTTTTTAACTGCATCAAGAACTTCAACCGATTCTTCAGGTGACAAAAATCCGGAACTCAAGACTGCGGTTTGTCCTTCAAGCATTTCATATAAATGAGTAATGGAAATTTCTTTTTCGTTTTCAACTTTCATGAGGTTGTAAGAGTGATATAAGTTGTCGCTCCTCTTGTTTGCTTTTATTGAATGGTCAATGTATGAAAGTGATAATTCAATGAATTTAATTATGTCTCCAACTTTTATTTTCTTTTTATTTCCGGAAAAACTTTTTGAATAAATTTTATTTCTATAGTTTGTTCCTGCTGTTCCCAATTCGTCAAGTATTGATTTTCGCGCTTTATTCGATATTTTGCCGTTCAGCAATTTTTTATTCTTTTCAAAAGAATGATAAATGTTTCTCAGCAATTCCGAAACTTCTTCAGATATTGAAATTTCTTTTTCATTAATTGATTTAAAAAGCCCCAGGCAATACGACTGGTACTTTCTCATATAATAAAGAGTAACCATCGAGATTCCGTAACCCACGAGTGCATTATTTGCATCGTTCCATTCGGGGCGCTGTGTATTCATCCATATTCCGCCTTCGGGAATAAAATTTGTAAACTTTGTTAATACAGGAATCAAAAGCTTTTCAGCAAGGTTTGCATAAATAACATTATCATTTTTATTTAAAATTAATTTTCCGTCGGAGCCTATTTCATTTACTTTTTTACCGATGACATTTTCTTCTTCGTGTTGATAAGTGACAGTTCTGTGCGGGTCTTTCAAAAGTTCATTATAATTCTTAATCCTATATGGAACATTAGAGAAAGCAAAAATTTCGTTTGTCATAAAACTCTGCAATCTTCCGGGGTGATAATTTTCGGATATTTCAAGAAACTTTAAAAGATAAATTATCTGGTGGTCGCCCCAGTATCCTATGAACGACCATGGGTCATGCGGGTTGTGAATTTCCCAGTCAATGCCGTGGCGTGTTACACTGTAAGGATTATATCCGTCGGCAGTAGAAGCATTTAAAAATTTACAAACAATGCTTTCAGTATATTCGGGAAATGAAAAACATAATGCTTCCCAGTTCTGGAATATATCCCTCCAGTTGCCCTGATATGAAAGATTTTTATTATTATGATCATCTTTTATTTCAATTGAGAAATAATTCCATGGACGGCTCGGGTCGCCGTGGCGGCGGCTGAAAGTTAATGGCAGGTATTCATATGTCAATCTAAGTAAATCAACATCTTTTTGCAGTGAAATTCTTTTAAGTAATTCAGAATAATTAATTTTCTCGGGCAGCTTTTTTAAAAAAAAATCATTCCGGTTAAAAGAAATTTTATTCATCACTTTCAGAAATGAAAGAAAATCTTTTTTTGCAATATTATAATTATCGTCAAATATTCCGCCTCTCATTACATTAAACAATACGTTTGCAAAATGCCGTGATGTTATTGGCATGTCTTCTGTAATCTGCAAGCCATCTGCCTTGCCAACAATTTTAACCAGATGTTTTGTTCCTTCTTCAATGTCATCATATAATTTTTTCCGTAAATCTTTATTTTCTTTAAGAATTTTATTTAATGCCGCAACTTCAGACGGACCTTGATTTATGTCAGCAACAATATTCCATTCTTTTGAGGTTTTTTTATTTAATAAAAATTCTGAATTTACGAAATAAGCACCGCGTATTGCTCTTATGTCCGTTTCCTGTTTTATTTCCAGTCCTCCCCGGAAGTCATCAAGTTGATTTGCACTTAATATTATTTTTGATTCTTTAAATCCTTCACACCAAACTGTTGTTGCTTTCAATGCCTCGCTTGGTTCCGGGCGGTCAACGGGCACAGAACTTAAAGAAAAAAATCCCAGTCCAGTTTCACAAATCAATTCGTTCTTCTTGTATGCATCCATCAATGTGCTCATCTGCATTTGCTGTGCGCTTTGAATTCCGTACGGGAGAATATTCTGAATGCCGTCAAGTATTTTAATGTTTACAGTTTTGTCACTATTATTTAGAATTTTTGAATTTTTAATAAATCCGTATTTTTCGCTATTATACCATGCATAACTGAATGTGAGTCCCAGGTCTTCATTTATTTCTTCGAAAATAATTTTATTGCATGAAATGTTTTTGTATATGTTTCTTTTGATATTGTATACTCCCTGATATTTCTGCGAAAGGGGTTCCCATAAAAATGTTTTATCATTTTTTTCTGCAAGGATAATTGTTTTGCTTCCCGTAATATCATTCGAATCATGAATTTTATCATCTGTGTAATAAGGAAACAGTGCATTGTCGCGATTTTTTCTGCCTGCTGTTATCCCTCCGTTGCTTGAAATGAACATCCAGTGATCGGAATTGCTAACTATGCTCACGAAAAAATGAGGCATAAGATTGTAATTGCCTATCTTATAAAAATATTCGTCATCAATTTTTAAATATTCTCCGGTTACTGCAGAATTATTTTTCTTTTGTTTTGTTTCGCCAATAAAGACGGGTTTTGCAGGCATATAAATAAAATCTTATTATTTCGGGTTCATTTGTTATCGTTTTCAAACGATTTTAAATCATAATTTTTAAATTTAATTTTTTGCGGCTGCGGCAGGAATGGGTCAGCAGGTTTAACATAAAATGGAATGTTTGCATAACAGAATTTGTTTCCTTCGCCAAAAACTTTTACATATAACCTGTATTCGCCTTCTTTTAATGGTGCTTTGACAAGAATGGTGTTATTCCCTTTATTTTTTATACAGCCCGGAACTTCTGGCGGTTCTGCTTCTGCATCGCCTCCGCTTTTGCGGTCGGTGCTCTCTTCGCGAACTTCCCAGACATATTTTAAATTTTTATTATTGTTGGAA